>JAAZGQ010000228.1 GCA_012511135.1 Bacteroidales bacterium
CCTGGTGCCGGCTGCTTCTTTGCCCAGTATCGGCTTGATGCGTGACGTGAACAAATGGCCTGACCGCGATGCCCGTAAATCGTCCAAAAAACAAGACAAGATTATTTTTCATTTTCTCAATCCCAATACCATTGAGGAAATACGCAAAGCTATTAAAATCGGCAATGACCTTCGCCTGCACGCTTCTCTGGGATATAATCCCGAAGACGCAGCCATGCAGGGTGTGGTAAGCGAACTCAGGCATGCCGCTCCGGATGATCCTATACTTGAATACCGCTATCGGGGCATGCGAATTCGTCGTTCCTCACTCGAAAAAGGATCCGGTTTGTACAAACTAGCCTTGCAGATTTATCTGGGCGATGTCGTTTTCAGGCAGATTGAAGCCTTTAAACAGGCAACGGACAAAGAAGATAAAAAGATTATCTGGAAAGATTTTATCAAAACCAAAGTGTTTGACAAGGAAATCCCTTACAATCAGGAAAAATGGCTGGATATCTCTGGCCTGATAATTCCGGAAGCAGCAGTAGAGTACCTGATTGGTTGCATTGAAAGAGGCAAATTTACCACTGTGGATGAACTCGAAGATCGTTGGGAAGAGTTGTATCAAACTTATCAGGTAAGGGAGTGGGCGTATGCGTATCCTCTGATTGCCGAACTGAGAAACATTGCCCTGCGCGATATTAAACCTTCGACCTTGCTTACTGTACTTGAAGAATGGCAGGAAGCCTCACTTACGCTGAACAATCAGGCCCTGCTCGACGCCGAGCTTGAATTGTCCATGAAGCGCTCTTTTGCTCCCGAAGAAGGCGAAGTTCCCAATTCCTTTGTGGAAAAATTACGTAAATACATTAGTGAAATACCCCACAAAGCCGATACAGCAAAGCAGTTTATTAAAGACAACATCATACTGAACAATCTCCATTAATTCAACTATAAATCCCGTTTTTTATTTTTCTCATGCCAGTACCCGAGTTTAAGTATCAAAAACCTTTTCCCCTGGGAAAAGACAAGACTGAATATTATTTATTAAGTAAAGATTATGTTTCAAGTTCTCTGTTCGAAGGCAGAGAAATCCTTAAGATTCAACCCGAGGCACTGCGATTGTTGGCAAGAACTGCCATGCGCGACTGTTCCTTTTTGCTCAGACCCGCCCATCAGGCACAGGTGGCTGCCATACTGGACGATCCTCAGGCCAGCGAAAACGACAAATACGTTGCCCTTACCATGCTGAGAAATGCCGAAGTTTCAGCCAAAGGCGTTTTACCCTTTTGTCAGGACACCGGTACCGCCACCGTGCTTGCCAAAAAAGGCCAGGAAGTCTGGACAGGCGGGGGAGACGAAGAAGCTCTTTCACATGGTGTTTACGATACTTATACCCGCGAAAACCTGCGTTATTCTCAAACCATAGCACTGGATATGTACAACGAAAAGAATTCGGGTTGCAATTTGCCGGCTCAAATAGACATACAGTCGGTCGAAGGCAACGAATATAACTTTTTGTTTATAGCCAAAGGAGGAGGATCGCAAAACAAGACTTATTTGTATCAGGAAACCAAAGCTCTGCTGAATCCCAAAACGCTCGAAGCTTTTTTGATCGAAAAGATGCAAAGCCTTGGTACTGCCGCTTGTCCTCCTTATCATATTGCCTTTGTCATTGGAGGCACTTCGGCTGATATGACGCTCAAAACCGTCAAGCTGGCCTCTACCCATTACTACGATTCCCTGCCTCTGGAAGGTAACGATTACGGTCAGGCTTTTCGTGATGTACAACTGGAAGAAAAAATGCTCAAGGCGGCCCGGGAATTAGGTTTAGGAGCTCAGTTTGGAGGAAAATATTTTGCTCACGACATTCGCATCATCCGTCTGCCCCGTCACGGTGCTTCCTGTCCTGTAGGCCTTGCCGTATCCTGTTCGGCCGACCGCAACATCAAAGCCAAGATCAACAAAGAAGGCATTTGGCTGGAAAAACTCGAAGACAATCCCGGCAGGTATATTCCCGAGGCTTTGCGTCAGGCAGGCGAAGGCGATGCGGTAAAGATAGACCTGAACCGCCCCATGAAAGAAATACTGGCCGACCTGAGCCAATACCCGGTTGCCACCCGTTTGTCGCTAAACGGAACCATCATCGTTGGCAGGGACATTGCCCATGCCAAACTCAAAGAACGTCTCGATGCCGGAGAAGGCTTACCCCAATACATCAAAGATCACCCTATCTATTATGCCGGTCCCGCCAAACAACCCCAGAGTCTGCCTTCGGGCTCTTTCGGACCGACAACAGCCGGACGCATGGACTCTTACGTGGATTTATTCCAACAACAGGGAGGCAGCATGATCATGATAGCCAAAGGCAATCGCAGCCAGCAGGTTGCCGATGCCTGTCAAAAATACGGCGGCTTTTATCTGGGCAGTATCGGAGGCCCGGCTGCCATTCTGGCCGAGCAAAACATCAAATCGGTGGAATGCCTGGAATACCCCGAATTGGGTATGGAAGCCATCTGGAAAATCGAAGTGGAAGATTTTCCTGCTTTTATTTTGGTCGACGACAAAGGCAATGATTTTTTTAAGCAAATCAAGCCGGTTTGTTTGACTTGCTGAAGATTATTCTCTGTATTTCCCTTCTCCTGAATCTTCCAGGATGCTCAGGTAACTTTGATATCGCGATTGGCTGATACGATGTTCTTCAATAGCTTTTAAAACCGCGCAACCTGGTTCATGCCGGTGTGTGCAGTTGCTGTAATAGCAACTGGCCGATGTGCGAAAGATCTCCGGAAAGAAATGGCCCACTTCGGTGACATGCATGTCCACTGTGTTAAATCCTTTAATGCCTGGTGTATCAATGATATAAGTATTGTCTTCGATTTCAAACATCTCGGAATAGGAGGTGGTATGTTTGCCCTTGTTGTGGTAATCTGAGATCAGGCCAACCTTGGCCCGGATGGCAGGGTTTAGTCTGTTTACCAAAGAAGATTTGCCGACGCCGGAATTACCGGCCAGGAGGCTGATTTTTCCCCTTATCAATTGGCTGACCTCCTCCAGGCCTTCGCCCTTAAAGATTGATAATTTCAGGCAGGGATAGGGGATGGACTCGTAAAGCCTGATCAAGGCATCCAGGTATTCGTAATCCTCGCTGTCATAGAGATCTGTTTTATTAAAAAGCAGGCAGCAGGGTATGCGATAAGCTTCGGCTGTAGCCAAAAAGCGATCTATAAAGATGGTATGAGTTTGCGGCTGAGTGATGCTGACCATCAACAGGGCCAGGTCAACATTGGCCGCCAGAATATGTAGTTGTTTGGATAGATTGGTTGGTTTGCGTACAATGCAATTACTACGTTCCAGTACCTCGGTAATAAAGTAAGTCTGATTGTCGGAGGTTTTTTCAATCAGCACCCTGTCACCAATGGCTACAGGATTGGTGGTACGCAGGCCTTTGATTCTGAAATTTCCCTTAACCATGCATTCATGCAGGTTTCCGGCGGGAGTTTTAACCAAAAAGATATTGCCGGCGTTTTTGATGACCAATCCTTCCATCAGCAAGCTTAAACAGTCATGATTTCTTTCTCTTTGATGGCCACCATTTCATCAATGGATTTGATGAATTTGTCGTGTGTCTTCTGGATTTCTGCTTCGGCATCCTTGCCTAAATCTTCCGACAGGCCATCTTTGACCAATTTCTTAATGGCATCTATCGAGTCGCGGCGAGTATTGCGAATGCTGATCTTGGCCTCTTCGCCTTCGTGTTTTACCTGTTTGGTGAGCTGACGGCGCCTTTCTTCGGTGAGCGGAGGCACAGCCAGACGGATGATTTCACCGTTGTTCACCGGGGTAATGCCTACATCAGAAGCCATGATAGCCTTTTCGATTTCTTTGATCATGTTTTTTTCCCAAGGCTGTATGGCAATGGTCTTGGGATCGGGAGTACTCAGGTTGGACACTTTGTCCAGACTCATCTGTGTGCCGTAATAATCGACGCGGATACCATCCAGGAGACGGACACTGGCTTTGCCGGCACGAATCCGGGAAAGGGTCTTTTCTAAAAAGTCAATGGTTTGAGCCATATTCTCATCGGCCATACTCAGGTAAAGTTCCAATTCTTCGTTCATAGCTGTAGGTCTTAAGGTATTGTCAGAAATTAATTGTGAACCAGGGTACCGATGTTTTCTCCTTTCAGAACTTTCACAAGATTGCCTTTTTTATCCATGTTAAATACCACGACGGGCAAATTGTTTTCCCGGCAAAGAGTAGTAGCCGTCAGGTCCATTATTTTAAGATTCTTATCGTAGATCTCTTCAAAGCTGATCTCATCGTATTTAACTGCCTGGGGATCTTTTTCGGGATCGGCTGTATAAACTCCATCCACGCGGGTTCCCTTGAGCATCAGGTCAGCCTTGATTTCAACTGCTCGTAGCGATGAGGCGGTGTCGGTTGTGAAAAAAGGACAGCCGGTGCCGCCTGAAAAGACCACTACCTCGCCTTTTTCGAGATAGGCAAGGGCTTTGTTCGTGCTGTAGTGTTCAGCTATCGGCTCCATATTGATGGCGGTAAGTACCTGGTTAGATACGCCCAGTTGATTCAAAGCAGAGCTCAAAGCCAGGCTGTTGATCACAGTGGCCAGCATACCCATCTGGTCGCCTTTGACCCGGTCAAATCCGTTCAAAGAGCCGCTCAGCCCTCTGAATATATTTCCTCCGCCTATTACGATGCCCACCTGAATACCCATAGCCTGCAGTTCTTTTATCTGTTCGGCATAGTCGTTGAGGCGGTCGGAGTCAATCCCGTACTTGCTTTTGCCCATCAGTGACTCTCCACTGAGTTTCAACAGAATCCTTTTATATTTCATTTTATTACTTACTGGAGGCGCAAAAATACATTTTTTTTTGCGCTATATCAAATACTCTATTTCTTTAAATGCAAAGACTCTGACCCGCCCTTCTTTGCTTTCGAGTTCAAGCTGTCCGCCCGGCAAGACCCGAAGTATTCTGGCTGAGAACTGCCGGTTTCCTTCTCTAAAGTTGTGAAAACCTTCTCTGCGATAGAGATGTCGGTGATAAACCGCTGCGGTTTCAGTTTGTCCTTCTTCCGTCAAGGTCCTGGCGTAAGCTTCACCCAGGCGGTTGTGCAGGGCAAGTGTCAGAGATTGTAAGTTGTAAGTCCGGCCGCTCAATTGAAAGATAGAAACAGGATTGGGTATGCTTGCATTAAATCGCTCCTGGTTTACGTTTAAACCAATACCGACAATGCTGCTCTGGATAGATTTTCCCTGCAATTCATTTTCAATTAAAATACCTGCAATTTTTTTATCCTCTACATAAATATCGTTAGGCCATTTAATTTCAGCCTGCAAGCCTGTTTCTTCCCGCAATGTTTTTAAAAGGGCCAGCGAAACTGCCTGAGACAACACAAAGGAAAACCTCGGGCTGAGGTGTCCGGGACGAAGAAAAACGCTATAGGCTATGTTTTTGCCGGCTTCCGATGCCCAAATATTGCTTTGTTGCCCCCGGCCGGCTGTTTGATGGAAGCTGGCCACAGCATAAGCTTCGATCAAGCGGGGTTTTTGCTTCCGGATTTCACTCAACAGAGAATTGGTAGAGCTAACTTCGGCAATAAAGTGAAGCTTGTCAGCAGAAAAGTTTTTCATAATTATATGCCTGGCATGGAAATTAAAAAGTTTGCAAGGGAGCCCCGAAGGCGTCTTCGATATGTTCAATTTCCCATTTATCACTCTGCCTGAGCAGGGATAAAATATCAAAACGCACCGGCAGATCAATTTGATGAAGTTTAATGTAATGGTGAGCAGCCTGCACAATCCGGCGAATTTTTTTATTGTCCACTGCCTGCCAGGGCTCTTCGTACTCGCTCCCGCTGCGGGTCTTGACTTCGGCCACAATCAGCTTGTTGTCGTAAAGGGCCACGATATCCAGTTCCTTGTGTCCTGAATGCCAATTGCAATCCAGTATCTGGTAGCCTTTTTGCCGGAGAAAACCTTGAGCGGCGGCTTCGCCGGATTTTCCCAATTCGTTGTGTAGGGCCATAAACTTAGCGTTTATTTTGAAAAAAATCCCGTAAAAGCCTGGCAGCTTCATCGGCCAGAATACCCGAAATTACTTTAGTCCTGGGATGCAAAGCACCCGGGGCTTGCAGATGATATCCTTTTTTTTCGTCGGTGCAGCCGTAAATCAGTTCTCCCACTTGTGACCAGGCAATTGCCCCGGCACACATCAGGCAGGGCTCCAGGGTGACATACAGGCTGCAATCCTGTAAATATTTGCCTCCAAGAGTAGAAGCTGCAGCCGTAATAGCCTGCATTTCGGCATGAGCAGTGACGTCGTTCAGGGTTTCGGTCAGGTTATGTCCCCTGGCAATCACTCTGCCTTTGCTAACCACGACGGCTCCAACAGGAATTTCGTTTTGTTCGTAGGCCAGCAGGGCTTCATTCAGAGCCAGGCGCATATATTTTTCGTGCGAATTCATTTAATGCATTTCTTCTTCGTGAAACAAGGTGGGATAATCCTCGTTGAATCTTTTAAGGATGCTTGGCATCAAAGTGCTGCGAATCAAATGCGAACGGTTGGAGATATTGTATTTTTTGCAATACGAAAGCAAGGCATTGTGTTCTGCTTCGTTAAGTGCAAATACGACTCGTTTATTTCTTGGTCTGGGGGCTGATTTAAGCAGGATTTTTTTCTTGCCGGTTTTTTTCTTTCCTTTTTTGGAGGAACCCTTAGTTGTTTTCATGAGTGAAGGCAGACAAGGTTTTGGATTTCAAACGCTAAATAACACTTTTTATTTGTTTATTGCAAATGCTGGTCTGCTTTTGTGAAAAGAGAAAGCAGAATATACCAAAGAATGCACAGGGCAATGGCTTGCCAGCCTAAAAACAATATTAACAACAGACAACCTGCCAGAAAGAAATACCTGAGGCGATTTCCTTTTAAAGAAAGACGAGAAAACTTAAGAGAAAACATAGGAATAGGGGATACCAGTAACCAGGAAAAAAACAAGACAAACACTGGCAGTAAAAGCGATGTTCTTTGAAGATCGAACTCCTGCAAGGCGGCAAGCCCAAAAGCCCAAAAAAGCGCGTTGGCCGGTGTGGGCAGGCCAATAAAACCATGTGTTTGCCTTTCGTCTATATTAAATTTGGCCAGCCTCAGGGCCGAAAACAAGGGAATTAAAAAAGCCGAGTAAGCCAGAATATTCAGGCTGTTATCGTTCAATATTCCAGGAGAAAGATCGCGGTAAAAATTAAAAACAATCATGGCCGGTGCCAATCCAAAACTAATGACGTCGGCCAGAGAGTCGAGCTCTTTACCCAAAGGAGAATAAGCTTTGAACAAGCGGGCGGCAAAACCGTCCAGAAAATCAAAAGCTGCGGCCAGGGCTACGAGAGCTGCTGCAATCAGATAGGCTTTTTCGAAGGCAAAAACTATAGACAAGCAACCGGCCAGTACGTTTAGTAGTGTTATACCATTGGGTATATGTTTATACAGCTTCATTATTTTCTTTGGATTTAAAGCGGGCAATTACGGTTTTGTTACCCTTGACATGAGTTCCCGGTTCAACCAGCATATCGACCGAATCCAGCGGAAAAAATAAATCGACCCTGGATCCAAACTTAATAAAACCCAGGTGTTCATTTACCTTACAACGTTTTCCTGTATGTGCGTAGGTTACTATGCGCCGGGCCAGAGCTCCGGCTATTTGGCGCACCAGTACTGTTTGTTGGTTGTAGGCCGAGCGAATTATTACACTGGAATGTTCGTTTTCGCTGATGGCTTTGTGCAACCAGGCAGCATGATAATTAC
>JAAZGQ010000229.1 GCA_012511135.1 Bacteroidales bacterium
AATTTCTTTTTGAGTTGTTTATGCTCCAGCCAGCGTTGCGCGTCAGCTTCGTTGGTAAAGCTGGCTACAACAATGCAGTATTTGGGACTGTCTTGAGGCGAGATTTCGTCGGCAGGGTCGGATGCTTTGGTAACTGAGTTTGCCGATGCTGCCGTTATCGATGAAGTACTACTTGCAGGTGTTTCCGGCGAGGAGACGGCCTTCGTGCTTATCGTGTTTTCGGAAGCCAGCTCAGGAGCATTGGCTGATGTGATTGCCACAGAAGGTGTAGATTCAATAGACGGTGTTGTTGAGCTTGTTGAGGGCTTTGCCGAAATCTCCCCGGCCGGCTCATTGTAGAGGCTGCAGGCAGACAAGACCGAAGCCTCCTGCAGGTTCAGGCTCCTGTCGTTCAAGCGATATTGCACAGGGTTCAGCAGCAACATCAACAAGAGGCAGGCGGCCACGGCAACCAGCCAGCGGCTGAAATCGTGTTCTTTGTCCGGAGAGGCTTTGTGCGCAGGAGCTGCGCAGCGCAATGGCCTCAGGCCGTAAGCCGGGGGGTCAAAGGGATTGTGGCTGAAAGGCTTAAAAAGAATCCGCCCCTCTTCGTTGCGATGCATTTGCCCGATTTGACCTAATGTAAGGTATTTACCCTGAGATAAATAGCCTTGTAATTCCTCCACCCTGGCCTTGATCCTGTCCCTGGCCTCTTCGAAACTGATGCCGTAATCCTGTTGATAGGATTGAGCCAGCAAACCGTCGTTGAAATGCAAACGGGCATTGAAACCGATTTGTTTGGAGGGGGGATAAAAAAGTTGATCTTCCGGATCGTAGTAGGCCTCTGTTTCGTTTTGCACAAAGCCACCCAGTCCCGGAACGATGACACAGTCGTGTTCCGTGAGCAAGTGTTCAATACGTCGTACAAAATCGTGCATAAAGCTGTTAAGCGTGTTTCGGGATCTGTTGCAGACAAAATTACACAGGATATTCAAGTTTTACAAGCAGAATATTCGATTGTTGAAAACTTTTCTTTTCTTTGCATCTTTTTATAAAAGCTTTTCAACAGACCTTCTGATTTTGCTATTAGCTAAGGCCGGTTAATCTTCTAAATTTAACAAACCATGAGAGTAATTATCCAAGACGATTATGCAAGAATGTCCCAATGGACTGCCAACTACATTGCTGCACGCATCAATCAGTTTAAACCAACTGCCGACAAACCTTTTGTATTGGGCCTGCCTACCGGATCTTCCCCATTGGGTACTTATAAGAAACTGATCGAATTGCACCAACAGGGCCGCTTGTCCTTTGCCCATGTAGTCACTTTCAATATGGATGAATACATCGGGATTCCCAAAGCACACCCCGAAAGTTATTATTCGTTTATGTGGAATAATTTTTTCAGTCACATTGATATTCCCGAAAAGAACGTACACATCCTCAACGGGAATGCCTCCGATCTGGAAGCGGAATGTGCCCAATACGAACAAGCCATACAGGATTTTGGCGGCATAGACCTGTTTTTGGGAGGCATAGGACCCGACGGGCATTTAGCTTTTAACGAACCTTTTTCGTCGCTGAAATCCAAAACCAGAGTCAAAACCCTGGCCACCGACACCATCATTGCCAATTCACGCTTTTTCGGTAATGATCTTAGTTTGGTTCCCAAAACAGCCCTGACGGTTGGAATAGAAACCGTTATGGCTGCCCACGAAGTAGTGGTAGTGGTGAGCGGACACAACAAAGCCAGAGCCGTGCGCCATGCTATCGAAGAACCCATCAATCATATCTGGACTATCAGTGCCCTGCAAATGCATCCCAAAGGCATTATTGTCTGTGACGAAGAAGCCACCGACGAGCTCAAGCACGGCACCTACAAGTACTTTAAATACATTGAACAAGACAATCTGGATCCTAAGAGTTTGATTTGAATTTATTAGTAAATCAACACCAAACGAAAATACATGGTTTCGGCGGGCGGATCGACCACAAAATCGGAATTGGTGACAAAGATGTTTACTTTGCCCCGGGAATATTCAAAATCTACCGTTCTGGTCCACTGAGCTCCGTTCAGATCTTCGTAATGCCTAACGTAAGGCATGATTTGCTGAGCTCCGTTTAAATCGACGTAACACAATACGGCACCATAATCGTAGACATCGTAATCAATTTCGGGTACATTGTACGAACAGGAATAGTAGCGGTTTTTGCCGTCGTTATCGACGTATTCCTGCCAGTCGGCAGGCTTGGCTTCCAGTTCAACAAAAGTCCATTGGGTTGTTTCGCGCTCAAATACCGTGGTATCGCAGGAATACAGCAAGAGAGTGATTATTCCCAACACTAAGAATTTTTTCATGGCATTCGTATTAATCGGTTAAAGCTTGTTCAACGTCCGAAATGAGATCATCAATATGTTCAATTCCAACTGAGAAACGGATCAAATCGTGCGGAATACCAGCTTCTTTTAGCTGGGCTTCTGTCAATTGCCGGTGGGTGTGGCTGGCCGGGTGCAGTACGCTGCTGCGGGCATCTGCCACATGAGTGACTATGGAAACCAAACGAAGTTTGTCCATAAAAGTTACCGCTTCGGCCCTGCCTCCTTTAAGGCCAAAAGTAAGCACACCGCAACTGCCCTTGGGCAGGTATTTAGCGGCCAGATCGTGGTAGCGGTCTCCTGTCAGGTCGGGATAATTCACCCAGGCCACTTTGGGCTGCTTTTGCAGATAACGGGCCATCTCCAGAGCGTTGGAACAATGCCTGGGTACTCGTAAATGCAGCGTTTCCAATCCCAGATTCAGCAAAAAGGAATTGTGGGGAGAAGGAACAGATCCCAGATCACGCATCAATTGCACAGTTGCTTTGGTGATGAAAGCGGCTTTGCCAAAAGTTTTGGTGTAAACAATGCCGTGGTATGAATCGTCAGGAGCTGTCAGACCAGGAAACTTAGCGGCCCGGGCTTCCCAGTCAAAACGCCCGCTGTCCACAATGGCGCCTCCAATGCTGGTAGCATGTCCGTCCATGTATTTGCTGGTGGAATGGGTCACAATATCGGCTCCCCAGTCAAAAGGCCTGCAATTGACGGGGGTGGCAAAGGTGTTGTCGACAATTAGGGGAACTCCCTGTTTATGGGCAATCCGGGCAAACTTTTCTATATCCAGCACTTTCAGCCCCGTATTGGAAATGGTTTCGCCAAACAGGGCTTTGGTGTTGGGCCTGAAAGCTTGGGCTATTTCGGCTTCGCCGGCATCCTGGTCGACAAAGCTGACCTCTATTCCCTGCTTTTTCATAGTAACCGCAAAGAGGTTGTAAGTGCCTCCGTAAATAGAAGTGGCACTTACCAGATGGTCTCCGGCCTGACAAATGTTGAAAATGGCGTAATGATTGGCTGCCTGGCCCGATGAGGTCAGCATGGCTGCCACACCGCCTTCGAGAGCGTTGATTTTGGCTGCGACCGCGTCGTTGGTAGGATTTTGCAGACGGGTATAGAAATAACCGCTCTCTTCCAGATCGAACAAACGCCCCATTTGCTCACTGCTGTCGTATTTAAAGGTAGTGCTTTGTATGATGGGCAAAACCCGGGGCTGGCCGTTGGCGGGTTGCCAGCCGGCCTGCACACAGAGTGTTTCGGGCTTTTGTTTTTTATCCATGTCTGCTTAAATAATTTTCTCGAGTTTGTCGAAATTCTTTTGCAATTCTTCGTCGCTCAAACTGTAATTTTCCAGGTCTCCGGCCAGGTAACGGTCGTACGAAGCCATATCTATGAGGCCGTGACCGCTCAGGTTGAACAAAATGGTTTTTTTGATGCCTTCTTCCTTACACTTGAGGGCTTCGCGCACGGTAGCCGCTATGGCATGAGAAGATTCCGGCGCCGGAATAATGCCTTCGGCTTTGGCAAACAAGAGAGCCGCATCAAAAGCCTCCAATTGCTGAACATCTGTAGCCTCCATACGCCCCTGGCGCAACAGTTCGCTGACAATGGTGCCGGCTCCGTGGTAACGCAGACCGCCTGCGTGAATATTGGCCGGAGCAAAAGTATGGCCCAGGGTATACATGGCAATCAAAGGGGTATAGCCGGTTTCGTC
>JAAZGQ010000230.1 GCA_012511135.1 Bacteroidales bacterium
AAGTGGGAAATCCGCAATAGCCGCAGTTCAACTCCTGCTCCCCCTTGCGGCTGCCAAGAAGAACTACCGCCTGTGATTGCCGGATATTACCGGCATCTCTGGCAAAAGAAGCCCGCTGGTTTTTTAATCCTATCCCTTCCATCTTGTTTGCCAGGATTTCCAGGTCATCACCGCTGACATAACTGAGCTCAAGACGGTCCATTCCTTTGGCTTTGGGAGCTGTGCGAGCTGCGGTCATCATACGTCTGGCCACCTCCAGGGCGGCCTTAATTGTGGTGTTTCTTTCGTTTTCTATCATAATTACAATGAATTATTTATTATTCGTTTTCCATAAATAAACACTTTGCTTTCGTCGGCCAAAGTGCTGGCAAAAATAAATTCCGTCCCTCCCTCTTTGAGAGCCAACTTTTTTCGTAAAACATCGACCCCCACAGGAAAATTGCGTACTGCCAAATTGGCCTGCAGCAAGTCTGGAAGTTGTTTGTGAAAGTCTCTGGGTTTAGCGGCTAGTGTCGCTTTTATTTCGAATATTTTCCCGGGGAAAGCAGGTTCAAGATTATCCGAAGTATACAAGTGACTGTTTTTGTGTAATTTTTCCAAACCGAATTTCTGAGCGGGTTCTACAAAAGCTCCGGCCTTTAATACGGAAGCATTGGGCTCGTATAAAAACTTTCCCGGTCGGGAGCTGTAAGCGCAGCTTGCTTGTGCTTCGCTGCTTCGTGTAAAACGATAGACCTGAGCAGCTGCATTGCTTCTCAAATTGACGGCTGTTAGTTCGGGCTCTTTTGCTACATGCTTTGCATCTAGAAGAAACAATACTTCTTTACACTCATTGTCAAGCGAAACCACGTGAATTTGTCTGGTGTGGGGCAACGATTTCAATGCAAGAGATAAATCAATCATTGGCGAAAGCTTGAGTAAAACCAGCTCTGCTTTTTGCAGCAATTCTGCATATATAACGCTTACATCAGGGCTGCAGTCCTGCAGTGCCACTATTTTGCTTCCATGCCTGTCACGTCGGGAGGGATCCAGATAAATAAAATCCAGTTTATCGCTCTGCTTTAGGTAATCTTCAGCACCCGCTGTCACAACCTGTATCCCGGGACAGTTTAAGGCTTTGAAATTATGAGCGGCTATTTTGCATAATTCTGGTTGTTTTTCGACATAAAAGAATTGCTCAAACAGCCCTGAAAGATAAAAGGCATCTACTCCAAAACCTCCGGTTAAATCTGCCCCCAGCGGAAGCTTTGCTACCGCTTTTTGCCCTGGTTGCTCTCGAATGAGGGATTGGAGCAAATCGTGTTTATATACAGCTGTATATTGGGAAGAACTTTGCTCCAGCGAAAGACTTGCAGGAAACACTAAATCCGGACATGCATACCAAGCTGGAACTTTGCGCACAATATGCTGATAGCCTGATATCTGACTTAACACAAAAGCATAATCCATGCCCTTCAAACTCTGCCTTTGCAAGGCCAGCTTGCGGACATCATCCTGCAAATGTTCTCTGACAAAGCGGTATTCAGCGGAATCTTTTGTATAAAAGTCAGAATGCATGCACTGGTGTTTTTGCAAAGATAAGGAAATAGACCAACCAAAGTCAAGTGATTTAAATTTGAGAGTCAGGGGCTATGCTTAACGCTGTTTTTGCTTACATTTGTGTTTTAGTTTGAACTCACGCCTATGAATCCTGTCGACAGCCTCAAAAAATTGGATTTCAAAGATACCTCTTTTGCCAACCTGATGGTAAAACGCATCTTCAATATTTTACTGATCTCCAGTAAATACGATTTCTTTATGCTCGAAGATGACGGCAGGGTCGATGAACAGATCTTTAACGAATACATTTCGCTCAATCTGCGTTATCCCCCGCGTTTTACCCAGGTCTCTACCAAAAAGGAGGCCATGCAACAACTCAAACAAAACAACTTTGAGCTGATTATTTATATGCCCAGTGACAAAAGCAACGAGCATTTTGAAACTGCCAAGCAGATAAAACACAAATGGCCCAACATTCCTATCGTTGTACTGACCCCTTTTTCCAGAGAAGTTTCGCAATACCTGGCCGATGCCGACACCAGCGCCATCGATTATGTATTCAGCTGGCTGGGTAATTCCGATTTGCTGCTGGCCATAGTCAAGCTCATGGAGGATAAAATGAATGTGGAAGAAGATGTCAATTCCGTGGGCGTACAAGTAATTATGCTGGTCGAAGATTCTGTCCGTTTTTATTCTTCCATTTTGCCGGACATCTACAAATATGTACTGGAACAATCAAGGAATTTTGCTACCGAAGCCCTGAACGGACATCAACGGACACTCAGGATGAGGGGGCGTCTAAAAATTCTGTTGGCCCGCAGTTACGAGGAAGCCATGGAAATTCACGATAAATACAAAGACTACATGCTGGGCATTATCTCGGATGTCAGTTTTATTAAAGAGGGTAAAAAAAATCAGAGTGCCGGCTTTATACTATGCAACGAAATACGGAAATAGGATAATGTACTGCCCATCATTATTAATTCCTCTGAAGCCTCCAACAGGACTTTTGCCGAGCAACACGAAATGGGCTTTATACAAAAAGGTTCTAAAACCTATTCCAGGGAACTCAGACGACTACTTACCGACACTTTTGGGTTTGGCGATTTTGTGTTTAAGAATCCTCAAACCGGCGAAGAAGTAGCCCGTATTCAAAATATTCAGGAATTACAATCGGCCATTTTCGAAATTCCGGACGATTCGCTGCGCTATCATTTTGAACGCAATCATGCCTCACGCTGGCTGTTCTCCAGGGCCATGTTCCCCATTGCCCGTTTTATGAAAGCCATTCCCATTCAGGATTACGAAGATACAACCCCCGTAAGGAGAATGCTTTTCGACGCCATCGTATTGTACCGTAAAGTCAAAAACCAGGGAATTATTGCAGAATTTCAAAAAGGGCGATTTGACAAGTATTCCAATTTTGCCCGCATCGGTGAAGGATCCCTTGGAGGCAAAGGCAGAGGCCTGGCTTTTATGGATATTATGCTCAAAAGTCATCCGGAGCTGAAGAATTACGAAAACATACACATCGGCATCCCCAAAACCCTGGTTTTGTGTACGGATATTTTCGATGAGTTCATGGAAAATAACCAGCTACACGAACTGGCATTGGCAGATCAGCCGGATGAAATTATTCTTGATCATTTTTTGAAGGCTCATCTGCCTGCCTGGTTACTCGAAAACCTGAGTGCATTTGTGGATGTAGTCCGTAAACCCATAGCCATACGTTCCTCGAGTTTATTGGAAGATGCCCATTATCAGCCTTTTGCCGGGATATATTCCACCTACATGATACCCTTCAACGAGCAGCCGGCAGCTATGCTCAACATGTTGAAATCGGCGATCAAGGCGGTGTATGCTTCTGTATTTTTCAGACAAAGCAAAGCTTATATGAAAGCTACTTCCAACCTTATTGACCAGGAAAAAATGGCCATCATCCTTGAAGAAGTATGCGGAACAGCTTACGAAGGGCGATTTTATCCAACTTTATCGGGAGTTGCCCGTTCCCTGAATTATTATCCTATAGGCGAAGAGGAAGCACAGGACGGCATAGCCAACGTTGCCCTGGGTTTGGGAAAATACATTGTGGACGGTGGTACCACCCTGAGGTTTTCACCCAAACACCCCAAACACATATTGCAAATGAGTTCGCTGGAGTATGCTCTGCGCGAAACTCAAACACACTTTCTGGCCCTGGATCTTAAAAACAAATCCTTTCGGCTCAACGTTGATGACGGTCAAAACTTGCTGAAATTACCTGTGAACGAGGCCGAAAAAGACGGTAACCTTAATTTCCTGGCCTCCACTTTTGACCCGGTCGACCAAGTGCTTAGAGACGGATTATGGGAAGGTTGCCGCAAAGTAATTTCCTTTGTTCATATTCTGGAAAACGATGTTTTTCCCCTGGCCGAGATTTTAGCCAAGATTTTGGCATGGGGAGAGCAGGAAATGGGACGACCTGTTGAAATTGAGTTTGCAGCAGATCTGCATCCTCACGAAGAGGACGACAGCTCTGAGCAAAAGTATTTTTATTTGTTGCAAATTCGCCCTATTGTTGACACCAAAGAAATGTTGAACGAGAATCTGGACGAAATTCCCGAAGACCAATTGCTCATCAGAACCGTTTCTGCTCTCGGACAAGGAGTGGTGGGCGACATTTTTGATTTGGTCTACATCAAACCCGAATTGTTTAGCTCATCAAGCAATCAGCTTTGTGTCTACGAAATTGAAAAAATAAATAAACAATTAAGCGACGAAGGGCGCAATTACGTGTTGATAGGCCCGGGACGCTGGGGATCGAGCGATTCGTGGCTGGGCATTCCCGTGCGCTGGCCTCAAATTGGCAATGCCCGGCTGATCGTCGAAACAGGATTGAGCAAATACCAAATTGATCCCAGTCAGGGCACCCATTTTTTTCAAAACCTGACATCGTTTGGAGTCCATTATTACAGCTTGCCTTACAGCAACAATGCCTATAATTACATCGATCACGAATACATAAATAATCATCCGGCTTTGTTTGAAAACCAATACCTGAAGCATCTGAGATTTGAAAAAGCCCTGGTGTTTAAAACCGATGGGAAAAAAGGTAAGGGAGTTTTGCTTAAAAGCAATTAAAGCTCTTTCTGTAATTCTGTAAATCTGTTCATCAACCTGTTGCTGAAAGTCTTTGAAACAGGAATGTCCGGAACCAGGTCACTGTCCAGATCCAGGCTGAGACCTTCTTCACCTTTGCGAAGTATTTTAATCTTGTCAAAGTTTACCATAAAGGAGCGATGGCAACGAACAAGATATTTATTCCCCAGCAATTCATCGATGGTTTTGAGTGAATTCCTCAGCATAAAATGCTGCATTTTGCCTTTGCTTAAATAATGAATCTTTACGTAATTATCGGCAGACTCAATATAGTAGAGGCTGTTGATATCGACGGATAAACGCATCACTCCCTTCTCATCGTAAAAAGAGATCAGTCCGTTTTTTTGTTTTTCGCTCAGCAAGCCTTCCTGTTCGTGGATTCGCTTGAGCATTTTTTCGTTATCACGCCAGGAAAAATAAAGCCAAAGTATGGCATAGGGCAATAATAAAATCAGGCTGGTATTGATGGTGGCATTTTTCCAGATAGCCAGGAAAGGCCGGACATCCTGGAGTGCAAATAATTGAAACAAGGTGTAGAACAAGGACATGGCTATTACCTCTATGGCAACCCAGGCCAGGTACAGTAAAACTGAAATCTCGTGGTTCTTGTTGTAATTGTACATGATGACACGGCTTACGGCCACCACACACATGCCCACCAGAATCACCAGATTGGAAAAAAGAAAGTAAGTGAGATCCGAAACTCCCCCAAGCCACATCTTGGAACCAAAAGGCTGGTAGATGTTTATAAACAATAGAGCGAAAATAGCGGTAAGCACTACCAGGCGCACCACATTGCCTTTTTCGTTTATGTAATCCGGAATACTCTTGTCCATAAATTCAGGCTTTCCTCTATTAAGAATAAGCACAAAGATAGCTTATTTACATTTTACGCACAATAGCTCCAATATATTTCGTCCCGCATAGGGAACTTTCACCCTGTATACCGAGAAAAATCCCCCAAAAGCCTCTTAAATCCCATTTATTTGCGTAGGTACAAGGACTGTTGTTTTTTTGCTTCTGATTTAATTATACATGGTATGAATCTGACGCAAAGACAAGAAGAGCTTCAAAGGCAATATAAACTGGGAGTAAATACCCGCCTGGAGAATTCCGTCGTTGAAATCCTTTTTTTACCCTTTAGCTCTGTCGAAGAAAGCAATTTGGGATCGGCATACCAGTCGGATAAAGGCATTGCCGAAAACCTGGACTTTTTGTATCCGGTCTTTAAGTTGAAAAAACAGCCTAAAAGCCGGGGAGCCATTATTTTGATGCACGGTCTGAATGAGCGCAACTGGAACAAGTATTTATGCTGGGCAGAATATTTGTGTATGCACACTGGTAAAGCAGTAATACTACTTCCCATTGCCTTTCATATAAACCGTTCGCCTTTGAGCTGGATCAATCCGAGATTGATCACCCCCATTCTGGAAAAACGAAGGCAAATCCTGGGCAAAGAACAATCTCAGAGCATTGCAAACACCATTCTGAGTGAACGCCTCAGCGAATATCCCGGACGTTTTTACCGCTCAGGCAAACAAAGTCTTAGCGATTTGACAAGCTTAGTGCGCCAAATCAAAGATGGTCGGCATCCATTGTTTTATCGGGAAAGCCGGGTAGATTTTTTTGCCTATTCCATCGGTGCTTTTTTGGTTCAGATAGCTATGTTAAGCGACAGGGATGCCCTATTGAAAGATTCGAAACTCTTTGTGTTTTGCGGAGGTTCTGTCTTCAGGCAAATGAACGGCACTTCCCGTTTAATAATGGATAATTCTACTTATAATAAATTATGCGATTACTACCTCAATCACTTTGAAAGCGACAATCGGATTGACAAGAGTTCGGATGCATCACTGATTGCTTTCAACAGCATGATCGAGAAGGACCGCAGCGCCAAAGAACGTTATCAATTCTTCAATGAAATGGG
>JAAZGQ010000019.1 GCA_012511135.1 Bacteroidales bacterium
ACTATAGTTCCCAGAGGCAAAGCTCTTGGAGCCGCCTGGTATTTACCCGAAGAAAGACAATTGACCACCAAAGAGCAAATGCTGGACGAAATGTGTTCCGCTCTGGGAGGCCGGGCTGCCGAAGAATTATTTATTGGCAAAATATCTTCCGGAGCACTCAACGATCTGGAAAAGATAACCAAGCAAGCCTACGCCATGGTTGCCTATTTTGGTATGAGCGATAAATTAAACAACCTCTCCTATTTTGATTCCAGTGGCAGTTCCGAATACAGTTTCTCGAAACCCTACAGCGAAAAAACTGCCGAACTCATTGATAAGGAAGTAAAAGCCTTGGTGGATGAACAATACCAAAGAGCCAAAAAAATATTGAGTGAACACAAAGAGGGACATCAGCAGCTGGCTAACATCCTGGTCGAACGCGAAGTCATTTTCTCTGAAGATATGGAACACATCTTTGGCAAACGTAAATGGGTCTCCAGAATGGAAGAAATGATAGAGTCGCAAAAGCAGCAAAACAACAAAAACAAGTCTGAAAGCTCTTCCAGCAATAACGATACTGTTTCTGAACAGGCTGAAGAAACTGCAGATGAAGAATATTCAAGCGAACCAACTGAATCAGAAAATCTCCCCGACAAGGAATAAAGAGATTCAGCCTTTTTATTCGATTAATCTATTATTATGAAAGAGCTGTTTGCAAGAAGTGTAAGTGGAATTGTTTTTGTTGCTCTGGTAGCTTTTTGCATTCTCCTTGGCTCCTATTCTTTTGCAGCACTTTTTGCTCTTATTACCGGCTTATGCCTATGGGAATTTTATACCTTAATAGAAAAACAGCCCGACATCAGGATAAATAAATTTATGGCCAGTCTGGGCGGTGTTTATTTATTTCTGGCAGCCTATTTTTACTTTAGCGGTCTTTTGCCAGCCGGCATTTTTCTTCCCTGGCTGGGCATCCTTATTTATTTATCTGTCACAGAACTTTTTAAAAATGGCCTGACTAATATGCACGCCCTGGCCTATACTTACTTTGGTCAAATTTATATTAGTCTGGCCATGGTATTGTTGGTTCGCATGGCATTTTTGCCTTCAATTCAGGACAACGGAGCCTATCATTCGGTTTTGTTGATGAGTTTTTTTATTTTTGTGTGGATCGCCGATACTTCAGCATATGTTGTCGGGACATTATTTGGTAAACACAAACTTTTTGAACGGATTTCACCAAAAAAAACCTGGGAGGGTTTCCTGGGCGAATTAATTATTACTGTTGGGGTCAGTGTACTGGCGGCTCACTGGTTTCCGGAAATCTTCAGCCTGGGTGAATGGATGGGTTTTGCAGTTGTGATTGTTGTTTTCGGCGTATTGGGCGATTTATTTGAATCACTCATCAAAAGGACAGTGCAGGCAAAAGATTCAGGCAAGTTAATTCCGGGACACGGAGGATTGCTTGACCGACTGGACACTGTTTTATTTGCCATCCCCGCTCTAAGCCTTTATTTATTGTTAATTCAATAGATCAAACAAGAAGTTCGATTAAACTTTTTGACTTAAATATGATCTGATACCATTGTGTAGCAGGAATTCTAAAAACGAATGGATCAACAAAAAGAAAGCGAAATCCTCGCTTTGATCAGAAAGCCTCTAAGCCGGCAAAAAGCTTTTGGCCTGTTGGTTAGTGAAACATCCGAAAGTCTGTATTGGCAGATTCGAAAAATGGTACTTTCTCACGACGATGCCAACGATATTTTACAAAACACATACATGAAAGCATGGAGCAATATTGAGCAATTCAGGGGAGATTCCAAAATAACGACCTGGATGTTTCGTATTGCCATCAACGAAACCTATACCTTCCTGAACAAAGAACGGATCAAAAACCAATCCAGCTTTACCGATATGGAAGACATTATGGTTCAAAACTTAAAGGGGGATCCCTATTTTTCGGGCGACGAAGCTGAACTCAAACTTCAACAGGCTATACTTAGTCTGCCCGATAAACAGCGACTGGTCTTCAACATGAAGTATTTTGAAGACATGAAATACGACGATATTTCTGAAATACTTGGAACCTCGGTTGGAGCTTTAAAAGCTTCGTACCATTATGCTGTCAAAAAAATTGAAGCTTTTATGACAGCTGATTTTTGAGTAAATTTTAAACCTTATTTTATTATCTTTGTCTAAGAAGATGTTCTTTTCCAAAAATACGGAGGTACTCTATGACCAACAAGTTTAATTTTGACCAGCCCGGCAATAAAGATGTTTTCAAGGTTCCCGAGCAATATTTCGAAAACCTGCAATCGGAAATTCAGAACCGTATTGCAGGAGATGCTGCTCCTCTTCAAGGAAGAAGGCTCTTTATGAATCGTGTAAAGCCAGTGCTTTACATGGCTGCCGTATTTGTAGTGCTCTTGTTTTCGATACGTGCGGTGCTAAACCTGACCAATACAGACAAAAAACAATCCGTTATCAGCAAAATAGATGGTGTGGAAATGGAAGAGTTTCAGGTAAACACCATGACCGCCGAAGAGATTCTTCTGAGCTCTCTTGACGAATACAGTCTTATGTATTATTACATTAATCAGGACGAACTCGAATAAATTCAGTCCAAAAACCCGCTTAAGATGAAATCCAGCTTATTGATCGCTTTATGCGTTTTATTCAGTAGTTTAGCTTTTTCCCAGAGACCCGGCAATGGTGCTAATAGTCCCGGCCAGGAGTCCGGTCAGGAAGGAAGACAAAATCAATGGGAAGAAATGCAGCTTAAGAAAATAGCCTATTTTACCGATAAAATCGGACTGACACCCGAAGAGGCCCAATCATTCTGGCCTATAGTAAACGACATTCAATACAGAAGCTTTGCCATCAACCATGAAATGATGCGTTTAATACGTATACCCAGACAAGAGCGAGAAAAAAAAGAAATCGATTACGAAAAAATTAATACACGTATGGCGGAACTCCGCCAACAACAGGCCGATCTGGATAAAGAAAGATACATTAAACTCAAAGCTATTCTCAGTCCGGAAAAACTGTATAAATATTATTTAGCCGAAGAGGGTTTTTCAAGAGAATTACTCAGATCCTTCGATTCAGGAAGACAATCCAACAGAGATCGTGATTAATTCTTACAGAAAGAAACTTTTTACAATGTAAAATGTATATCCGTCTAATTGTCACTGAACATCAAGTCCTTCGAAACACAAACCATCCATATCGGGCGAAGAAATAATGATCCGGTAATGGCCGGCATTGATAAAAGAACCGGTAGTAGTGCTGATCAGTTTCCAGCCCCTCTCATTGACCGGGAAAGTGAGCTTATCTTCTTTGAGCACTGTGCCGTCTGCAGCCACAATTTTCATGTTCACCACTTTATCTTCTTCAGAAATATTACGATAATTAAAGCGCAAGGCATACAATTGAGCCAAACCGGTTGATATGTCCCAGCTTATGCTGTTTGTTGCCTCAGCTTCAAATAGTACAGCCATTCGGTTTCTCATTAGTTCTTTTCTGTACTTGCCTTCCAGCACTGCTTCTACAGCAGGATAGGATACACCCGGCCTGACGTTATTGTCTTGGGGCAAACGATCGGTAGGAAAACGTCCAATCCGCTCCTGATCTGCCTTTTTCCAGCTCCAATCCGAAACAGGAGGAAGATAAGGCTTAATGCTCTTGTCTCGGCTGGCAATAGCGATGGCAGATAACAGAGCCTGACCGGCTTTGACCTCAGGAAACTCAATGTTTAGATACCCCCCCTGCACATCCACATTGAAGGTCTTTTTCAGAGCGACATCATGGCCTGCTTCGGACCAGATATCCAAATCGTTCAGCAGGATTTTGCCGTTTACGGAGACATCAAAAAGACGCAATCCTGCAAAATCGCTTCCCTTGCCTGCTCCTGTACCGTGCCAGGGTTCCACGAAATACAACTCCATCCTGTACTTACCGTCTGGCAATGGAAATCGATAGGCCAACTTATGCCTGCCATAACGGAAATGACCAAATAAGGACCAGTCGCGGCTTCCCTTTACCGGGTCGTAACTCACTCGCTGGCTGGCCTGATAGGGATTCAGGCCGTCAAAATCCTGAGCCCAGGAACGAGAAAAGCTGGTATCGTCTTTGGCCCAAACCTGGCCAAAGCTATCCACATACTCATCTCCTCCGCAATTGATACGATAAATATAATGATACGAAGATTTGCCTTTGGTTAGCGATTTGTCTTTTTTGTACAAAAGATCAAAAGAGGGAGACTTTTCCAGATTGTTCAACACGATCAGGTCTTCGGCTACGGCCTTACCTGCACGGTAAGCAACAGCCCTCAGTACATTGTAAGCTACCCGGATATTTTCAAAGGCAAAATGAGTTCCTTTAATTCCCTGATGAACTTCCGTTCCCAGATAGGCCTGTTTGCCGGCGTCGTTGTACAATTGCACCGAATCGCAATTGCTGTAGACCTGTATGGTCGCGTTGCCGGGAGCCTCAAAACGATCGGGCCAGGTGTGAGATGCAATATATACCATGGGCTCTGTATCGGCAGACACATAATTTGAACGGTACATATAATAGGCATCCAGAGGTTCTTCCCAGGGGGTAATCAGGCCTTTGTAATTGACCGGCCCCACCCGGTCTATCAGCCGGTAAGCTTCGTCGGGTTGACGACGTCCGGGATTATCGTGACTGTTGAATATCCATTGAAACTGTCCGCAGACCTTATCTCTGGCTTTTTCGGCAAGGTTTATTTTCATTTCCATCAACTGACAAAAACGTTCTTCGGAATAGATGCCGTCCTGTTTAAAAGGACCCGGTTCTTCGTGCAGATCAAGGGTTCTCCAGGCTCCGTATTCCCCGTTCAGCAACTGATTGGGCAAGGCCAGCTCCTCATCGTAGCGTTCAGGATTGCCGCTGTAGGTTCCACTCCAGTTTTGTATCACGTTCCAGTCGGTACCTTCTCCGCCGTTGCAAGTGGTTACCGCACGCATATTCAGTGCTGTGGGATCCATTTCGCGGATTATGGCCGTACATTCTTCTGCAAAATCACGGGGTAACATGCTTTCGTTTTGCAGTCCCCAAAGTACAACCGAAGGGCTGTTTCGGCGCTCTTTTACCCATTGCCTGAGCTGGGTCTTGAAATTTTCCCTGAAAACAGGGGTGTCGTACCAGATATGAGCCGATAATTGAGTCCAGAATAAAATGCCGTGTTGGTCCCAATATTTCTGATAATCCAGATGATGAGGCTGGTGAGCGTCTCTGAAAGCATTAAAGCCGGCATTAAGCATTTGTTTCACACGGGATTCCACCTGTTCGGGGCTAAAAGCATGGCCTTGCCCCAAGAGATGTTCATATTCACAGGTTCCGTTCAAAAACACCGGTTTGCCGTTCAAAAAGAAACGCCCGTCATCGTCGTTGCGTTTAACCGGCCAGCTTATGGTGCGGATACCGAAAGGAGTTTCCAGCACATCGCGTTTTTTCTTTCCTTGTCTGATGCTGGTAACCAGCTTGTATAAATAGGGATTTTCGGTACTCCACAGCACCGGATCCTCTATGCCGGCTTCTTGACGAATAGTGACAGTAGCTCCCGGTGCCAGTGTAAACTCTTCTTTGAGCGCAAAGACTTTCTTGCCTTTGTGCGTATTAAAACGATTCTCTAGCAGAAGTTGCTGTTCCTGCCCGGAGTAATTCCTGATTTCGGTATCAATAAACACTTTCTTTGCCTGATCGTCGTTCCAGATATGAACACCAAAAGGCTCAATGCGGACTTCGTCCGTTACTTCAAATACGACCGGACGGTAAATGCCAAAAGGCTGCGAGCCCTCACTAAAACCCCATTCCGAAGAACAGCCCCCGCAAACGCAGGGCATATCCGAAATCATGTGTGGATGCTCCACCTTTACTTCCAGTAAATTGTCTGTCCCGTAATTCAAACAATCGCTGACATCAATTGTAAACGTAACTCTGCCTCCCAAATGACGACCCAAGTCTTTGTTATTGAGTTTTATCACAGCATAAGTACCAACTCCTTCGAAACGAATAAAATAACTTTTGCCTTCCTGTTTTTCAGGAGCCACAAAGTGTTTGGTATACAGGGCAGAGCCATGTAGGTTGCCGTGGGTGAGCTGACGATAACCATAGTAATCATCCCAATTGTGGGGCAGATTCAGTTGAACGGTATCGTTAAGCACAGCATCAGGGTTAGGACTTTGAATGACAAAAGAATTCCAGTCTTCGTGAAGTTCAAAAGACTGTCTTTGAGCAGTTATAGTAGTAAAAAGACTAAGGCATAAAACAGCCAGGAGAAGTTTTTTCATATATCGATCAGCTTTGTTGGTCTGTACAGGCTTCAAAAAAGGCGGCAATATTTTCCAGAGGAGTATGCGGAGGAATATCGCAACCCGATGAGATAACAAAATTGTTGTGGCTTTTGGCTATGTCCAGCAGTTGCAGGCTACTTTCCCTGACCGTTTGAGGCTTACCCTGCTTAAATACTCCAACCGGATCGAGGTTACCCATAACCAAAACATCTGAGGGACAAACATTCAAAACTTCTTCCATATCAATAAGATTACCAAAATGCAAGACTCTGGCCCCACTGTCAATCATAGCCTGAGTGCATTGGCCAGTGTTTCCGCAGTTGTGCAGAATGACAGTAAAATCATCGTCTTGCACTGCCTCTACAACTTTACGAACATAATCACTGGAAAAAGCCTGACAGTCTTCGTTAGACAACAGGCCTGCAGCCGGTTCGGCCATAAAGACTCCGGCTGTCCCTATCTCTTTAAGAGCCTGACAATATCTGATTAAGAATTGCGTGCTTTTATCCAATAAGATATGAATAGTATCTGGATCCATATACAGTTCCGTCATAATTTCCGAGATGCCGAATAGTCTGCCGGCCAGCGAAAAAGGCCCGATACAACCTGACAACACAATCTTATCTTTGATGTTTTCTACCGCCAGCCGGTTGGCCAATAAATAGGCGGGAAATCTGCCGGCATCCAGACCGGGAATCTTTAAATTTTCCACGCTCTCTCTGTCCTGCACCAGGCGATCGGTTACAGAGGGGACTTCATCTTCGGGCATACTAATTTTGGATCCGAAGGCTTCGGCTTCGACAGTCAGATCCATAATAACCGTGCATGCCATAGAAGGATAATGTTCCGATAAATAACGAATGGCTTCGTAATGCACTTTTCCGTCTGTTACGGCATCCCGCACATTCTTTCCTATTTTTTCTATGCCCGGATGGGTCATTATCGGTAAGGCCTTGACAGTTTTCAGCTGCAACAATTCATCTACCCAATTCATATATTCAGTCTTAAAAATTAAAATTAAAAACCATTGAAAAACACATACAATCCCAGCATACACAAGACCAGGAAGCCCCAGGCCAGTTTTACTCCTCTGCCTACCCTGATAGGTACAAATTCCAGTGTCTGCACAGAAGGTTTAGCAGTTGCAAGTGACCAGATTAAAATAAAAAAGGCCAGGACTACAAAAATAAAGAAAGAGAGGTACAGATAGTGCATCCCGCTAAATATTAAACCAGTGTAGTATAAAATACCGGTGCCGATACTGAAAGCCGTGCCCGCAGTAAGTACCAGATTCACAGCTCTTGACGAAGTTTTCTTCCAAAAAGCCGCAAACAAAAAACCGGCAGCCATGGGAGGAGCCAAAAAGCCCAGAACCGACTGGAAAACATTAAAAAAGCTCAAACCCTGGATAAAGGTTATCCCTATAGCCAAGAACACCGATATCAGCGCTCCAATCAAAACAACCCAGCGTCCTATACTGCGGATATTGCTGTCGCTGGCATTCGGACGGTATTTCTTAATGTAAATATCCATAGTAAACACAGTACTCAGGGAATTAAGTGCCGATCCGATAGTGCTGATCAAAGCCGCCACCATAACCACAATCACCAGTCCCATCAATCCGGAAGGAAAAACGGCATTGACCAGTTGCAGGTAAGAATCAGTTGAATTTGCCAAACCGGGTAAAAGCAAAAAGCACAAGATCCCGGGCAAAATAAACAGCGGTATATCTAGCAACTTGAGCCAGGCACTGAAGTTAGCCCCTTTTTGGCCTTCTTTCAGGTTTTTAGCTCCCAGCACCGATTGTACCATAGATTGGTCGGTACACCAAAACCAAACACCCATGATGGGATAACCCAATAAGATGGCCAGCCAGGGAAAATCCTTGTCGTCCAGGGGACGGAAAAGATTCCAGAAATCTACCGGTGTCTCCCTGACAACAGTACTCAGACCGCCGATTTTACCGATTCCCATCACTACCAAAAGCACCGAAACCGCAATCAGCAAAAGCATCTGATAAACATTGGTATAGGCAATGGCTTTCAGACCTCCCGCCATGGTAAACAAGGCCGAAACGGCTACCAATATCACTATACAGGCCCAAAGAGGAATAGGCAAGAGCTGAGCCATAAAAACACCACCCGAAAACAAGGTTAGGCCCAGCCAGGAAATTAATATAGTCAAGATGGAATACCAGGCAATGTAACTGCGGGTATGTTCTCCAAAACGTTTTCCCATGTATTCGGGCAAGGTTGTGACTTGTGCTCCCAAATAGCGGGGGGCAAAAACAAAAGCCAGAAGCATAATGAAGGGAAAAGCATACCATGAAAAATTGCCGGCTGCTATACCGCCCTCAAAACCACTGCTTGCGTTGGCAATCAACATGGAAGGGCCAACATTTGTGCCCCACATAGTCAAGCCTATGGCAAACCAGCCCAAACTCTTGTTGGCCAAAAATAAATTTCCTTCTTTTTTTCTGTTTCCGAAACTAGCCCAGGCTCCTACCCCGGCCAAAATTACCAGATAAGCAACAAATACAACGATATCCAAGGTGGACAATTCAACAAGATTTCTCATTATTATCTGTATTTTTCAACGATGTTCAAGGCTTTTTCGATGTCTTTTTCCGATTTAAAATCCATTTGGATGTTCAATCCCTGGTTGCCGATATTATCCAGCAATGCTTCCAGTTCATTTAGTTGTACCCAATTGATCATGACTGACTTTCCGCTGGCCAAAACTTTTTTGTACAAATCATACCAGCGGGGATCTCCTCCCTGAGGCTGGCCCACGCCGGGAGTCCATTGTACGGCATTGAGCTGCTTTAGTTCGAGTACGGCATCCAGATGCCGGATAGCATCCACTCCGTCCAGGTGATATAAAGTATAATCCAGATGTTCACATTGTTCCTTCAGAAAAGGCAGGGAAAAAGTTCTGAAATCCTCCTCAGAAATCATCACTGAAATATCGCACTGCAATTTGGCCACCTTGCCCGGTCCCCAAATGGAAAAATAACAAAAGGCCATCTCCCCGTTCACATTGATAATATCGTACAAGTGGTCAAATACGTCAAACCAGGCTTTATTAATAGCCTGCAATTGTTGCAAACTGCCCTCTGGATCCATTATCAGATCCATCAATGCATTATCGGGGCCTTTGAGGCTGGCCAAAACATCCAGTCCTTCGACCAGGTCTGGCATACCCACAAAATACTTATCCTGTGATTTTTGGCGGCATTTTTTCAACAATTCCTGATGCAATAACCACCAGCGATTGTCTTCTTTCAGTACAATATTGCCGTCAAAACCGGCCTGATCTCTGATCCAGATAGTATCTTCCCGTCCTTCGAGTTCTGCACCCAAAATGGCTCCCATCGATCCGGGTCCCAATTGGGTATTGGCTACCGGCAAAATATCGGCCATATAAGAATAGCCCGACATTTTGTAATGCAAATAATCCGAACGCCAGTCGGGGTCGAACCAAAATTGATTCAGGTCTTTGGCCTGAGCATTCACCGGCACATCTTCGTGTGGAGCCCCCTCTTTGTCCAGGTGCTCCCACATACTTAACACTATGCCTTTTTGTTGCCACCAGTCCAAATAACGTTTTTGGCTGGCTTCCCAATTTGATTTCCAGGTTTTCATTGCTATTTCTTTAATTTTGTTCCCTGTGTCTGTTTATTTTACTCCCGACACTTAGCAGGTTTCCCTTGTGATTTTCAAAATTGTTCCCTTCTAACTTTGTTCATATCCATTTCGTCCGTGCAGGAAACCTTTTCAGGGTAAAGAGGAATACTGCTGCCGGCTTTTACAAATACCGGCATTTCATCCAAAGGAACTTTCATGGCTTTTAGCCATTGGCCTCCGGTATATTTCTTACGATTGAAAAAATGCACCCACTCGCCCTCGGGCAGATACACATCACGAATACCTTCGGAATTCATAACTGGAGCTACCAGCATATGGTCGCCAAAATAATATTGATCGTCTATATGACGGCAGGTTTTATCCTGAGGATGATGCAAATACATAGCCCTGAGCAAAGGATAACCCGTGCGGGTGCAGGCCCGGCTTTGTTCCAGAATGTAAGGAATCAGGCTATATCGCAGTTCAAGCCATTTTTTTATGATGGGGGCAATGCGGGGATAATGCCAGGGTTCTCTTTTGTGAGAGCCGTGGTAACGTAAATGCGAACTGAAGACGCCAAACTGGGTCCAGCGCACATAGATGTCCTCGGGCAAAACCGAATTCATAAAATCAGGAACACCATGAAATCCCGGCACATCGTGACTCCAAAAGCCAAAGCCCGAAAGTCCCAGATGCAGGCCACCTTTGAGGGAACCGGCCAAACCGTCCCAGGAACAGGCAGAATCACCTCCCCAATGAACGGGATAGCGTTGACAGCCGGCCCAGCCTGCTCTGGCCCAAATTAATGCCTCTTTGTTGACTTCTTCAGTTATTTCCCAGGCGGCTTTCTGATACAGCAAAGGATAGAGATTGCGGAGTTTTTCAGGACTCATGTTGCGATATTCGGCATCCATATGGATGTCTTCGCCAAAATCTGTTTTAATGCAAACCACTCCCATTTCGAGCAGAGGCTTCAACAGAGATTTATACCATTCTGTTGCCTTGTCGTAGGTGAAATCAATGGTACCGGCATAATCCTGTACGCTGAAATTGGAAGCACCCTGAATTTTCTTTTTGGTTTTACAGATGTAGTTGTTGTCACGCGCTTCCTTGTATTGGGCCGCATTGTAGGCGATATAAGGCAATTGCCACAAACTGATCCGAAAACCTTGATCCTTGAGCCGGCTGATAAACGCGGGCGGATCCGGAAAACGTTCTTTGTTGAATTTCCATTCGCAGAGCCAGTCGGTTTCGAACCAGCCGGTATGGAGATGAATCACGTCGCAGGGATAGCCTTCATTGCGCAGGCGTTCGCAAATGCCTTTTACTTCTTCTTCGGAAAAATAGGTCATACGGCTCATCCAGGTACCAA
>JAAZGQ010000231.1 GCA_012511135.1 Bacteroidales bacterium
GCCTGGGATCGTTGGTAATAAACTCCAGAGTATAGTGGAGGTTTCCTATTAGTTTGTCTGCCTGAAAGATTATCCGGAGGCGGCTTTCTTTGCCGGGAGCAATTTCTTTGCGGTCGGCTTTGATGCTGATGCAATGGCAGCTGGCAGAGGCTTTTCTAAGCAACAGTGGCTTTTCGCCCAAATTCTTTAGTATTAATTCAGTGGTTTTTTTGCCGGAGCTTGAGATTTTTCCCAGGTCAATTTCTGTTTGGCTAAAGGAGGCTCTGGGAATTTTGTCCAGCGGGCCGATAAGGGAAAAGTCTTCCTTGATGTTGGCACTTACAATAATTTTGTTTGCAGGATTTTCCTTGTCTTTGGGGTCGGTAACTATGTAAAAGAAGTCCTGCCGGGGGCCAAAATCTTTGGCCTCTTCCGGAATATAATTGATAGTGATTATACCTGTGTTTCCGTGTTCCAGCCGCGTATTGGAAAGAACCACCCTCATGTGGGCGGGAACTTTGTTGAAACTCAAATCGATGGGAGCTTCGTTTTGGTTGTATACGGGGATGGTTTCCGTTTTGATGCTGCCAATTAACACATCTCCCAGGGGAACTATAGTCCTTTTTAGCCTGAGGCCGCCCATGGTTTTTGGGAACAAACGCTCGATGTCTCTTTCGTGGTTTTTGGATTCGACTGTGCCTCTGATGCTGAGCATGATGGCTGGATTGGCCGTGGCGTTTGAATAAACTGTAATACTTTTGTTAAAAGGTCCGGGTCGTCCTATGGTGTTATAGGCAACTTTAATTGTCCCTTTTGCACCGGGGGCAATAGGGGCTTTGGGATAATCGGGAGTAGTACAGCCACAAGAGGCTGTCACTCTGCGAATTTCCAGAGGGGCATTGCCTGTATTGCTGAATTCAAACTCACAATGAGCATAACCTGATTCTTTGATTGTCCCAAAGTCATGTACAGCTTTTTCGAAAGCAATTTCGGCATAAGGAGCAGATTGGGCAAACAGTAGCCCGGGCGAAAATGCAAAGTAGAGGCCTAACAGGCTGTAAAGTAGTCGGTTAATCTTGTTTTCTGACATAGTGTACAAAAGAATAAGGATAAGGTTCTACATCGAAATGATCTTCGCGCTCAGCTTCTTCCCAGACATCCTGACTGATTTCGGGGAAAAAGGCATCGGCTTCGAACGAGGCATGTATCCAGGTAATGTACAGGGAATCTACCCATTCCAGGGCCTGGCTGTAAACCATGGCTCCTCCTATAAAAAAGACTTTCTCGTCTTTTTGGCAGAGTTCAATAATTTCCGGAAAAGAGTGTGCGGTTTCACAAGCCGGAAATGTTTCATCATCGGGGCTGAGCACAATATTTCTTCGGTTGGGCAAAGCGCCTTTGGGTAATGAAAAAAAAGTATTACGTCCCATCACAACCGTATGTCCGGAAGTCAATTCCTTAAAATGCTTCAGGTCTGCGGGCAGGTGGCATAAAAGCTTGTTGTCCATCCCTATGGCATAGTCGTTGGCAATTGCGACAATAATGGCGGTTTCCATAATACGGAGTATAAAAAAGAATACACAAAAATACAGACTTTTTGCTTAAACCGCAACTTCTCCTTTGATGTGGGGATATGGATCGTAATTAATCAATTGAAAGTCTTCGTATTGGAACGATAAAATGTCTTTGACTTCTGGATTAATAAGCATTTCGGGCAAGGGCCTGGGCTTGCGGGAAAGCTGAAGTTTAACCTGCTCCAGATGGTTGGAGTAGATGTGAGCGTCTCCGAAGGTGTGTACAAAATCGCCGGCCTCAAGTCCGCAAACCTGTGCCATCATTTTTAGCAACAAAGCATAGGAAGCAATATTGAAGGGTACGCCCAAAAAGATGTCGGCACTGCGTTGATACATTTGCAGACTCAATCGTCCGTCTGCCACATAAAACTGGAAAAACATATGGCAGGGCGGCAGATTCATGTTGGGCAGGTCGGCTACGTTCCAGGCATTTACAATAATACGCCGGGAATCGGGATTGTTTTTGATCTCGTCAACGGCCTTGCTTATCTGATCTATATAGCCGCCCTGATAATCGGGCCAGGAACGCCATTGATAACCGTAAATATGTCCCAGATTGCCGTCTTCGTCTGCCCACTCATTCCAGATGCGTACTCCGTGTTCCTGTAAGTAACGGGCATTGGTATCGCCTTTTAAAAACCAGAGTAGTTCGTAAATAATAGACTTTAGGTGCAGCTTCTTGGTGGTGATGACGGGAAAGCCCTCGCTTAGGTTAAAACGCATTTGGTGTCCGAATATACTGATAGTGCCGGTTCCGGTGCGGTCGTGTTTGA
>JAAZGQ010000232.1 GCA_012511135.1 Bacteroidales bacterium
AGCATATTGGTGTTGCTTTGTGTTTTTCTCCAACAGCCGGTAGCAACAATTAAACCTTCAATATCGAACTCGTTGGCACAAACCAACTGGCGTACCATCGATTGTTCATCGTCGGGATCGGCACCCAGATCGGTGGTATTAATTATTCTGGGTTTGGTATAACTTAGCGCTGATTTGGGCTTTATACACCTGTCTGCGCGATCCTTAAATTCTTTTTGGTAATCGTCGCGCCACTTGGAAATGCTTGTTTTTCCTGGACCGTCAACATAATGATTGGAGTTATCTTTACGCACATATTGTCCACCCCAACTAGGCTGAGTTGGGTCTTCGGGGTTATTGATTCCACGGTTTGCGCTTACCAGATAAAGAAAAGCAGGAGAATCTCCTTCACACACGCCGGTGCATCCCATTCCTTCGTGTGGGTAAATATCACACAAAGGCCCGTGATTAAAACGAATATGCTCGTTAACCCATGCCAGATCAGAAATTGGATCATGGCCACCGAACATTCCCTGATAAGTTGTTCTGGAATCAATAATAAATAAATCAGGAAATTCATTCATCATCCACTCATGCGTAGCATCCTGGCAGTAAATAAGAAAAATACGGAGCTTGCTGATAAAAGCCTTGAGTTCCTTTTTAGTTCGTGTGTTTTTTACATCCCAAATTGCCTGAGCGACCTCACGTGGCCCTCCCCAAACACCTATCCATAGAGGGCGGGGGTCTGGTTTGTCGGCAGTGGCAATAATGGCGTTGGAAGCTTCGCTGTCCAGTCCCTTGCCTATAATTTCCTTATAATCCTGTTTTCCACACCCCCACTTAATACTAAGTCCATGGTTATTTGCTTTGCCCTCGTATGTAACCGAGCGAAGATAATCAGCCGTAGGGTAATCAGGGTCGTAGGTTTTCAGGTTATCGTACACCATTTCATACCGGTCAAGTACATCAAGAATATTCTTTTTATGTGCTTCCATAGCAAAAGTACCTGCTGCTGCCACAAGTCCCTCGATATCAAACTCATTGGCATACAGCAAAAAACGAACCATAGACTGCATGTCGTCAGGATCACTTTTCATTGTATTGGGTACATCGTTTCCAGTTTTTACTACACCAATAGGGGGGAAATCCGAGATCATTATTACCCGGGGTTTTTCATTTCTTTTTGATTCCTCCTCATTTGCCAAAAGGGAATAAAAAGGATAGATTATTGAAAATAAGATAAAAAGGAGTAATCTAAAGTTGGTTTTCACAGTAAGTCATTTATTGTAATTAACACTTAGGCAAAAAATCGTTTGTCTAATAATCAATCTTGTTATTATTCGGCATACTTAAAGCAATATAATGGTATCTTTAGCGATATCTTAAACGATTTGGCAACAAAGATAAAAAAAGAACTCAATTTTTATGGGAAGTTTGAATATATCTCCGGCAGAACCGATTTTCCCAACAACTCATATCCGGCAACATTGGGATGCAGCCAGTCGTTTGAATATTTTGCCAACAATTGAGCAGGCTCGTTCGGGTCGCGGATCGCTTTGTCAAAATCTATGCAGGCATCAAAATTTCCGTCTGCGCGTATCCATTGATTCACTGTATTTCTGACGGAATCACGGGCCTCGGTATAGTAGCTGTGGCCTTTGAATGGAGTGATGGTGGCGCCGTACACTTTTACGTTCATGGCATGGGCATCGGCAATGATTGTTTTGTAGGCATCGATAATGGCAGAGGCTGCTACTCCCGCGGCAATGTCGTTAACACCATAAAAAATAATGATCCTGCGCAAAGCCGATTGACTTAATAAATCTTCCTTATACCTGCTAAGTCCTGAGCCTGTTAAAGTAGTAGCACCAATACCCAAATTGAGCACAGCCATTTTTTCGGTGCGTGGATTATCAAGCAGCTGCTGCGAAAATACGTCGGTCCAGCGGTTTTGAAGACCGCCGGACAAGCCATAACCGTCGCTTATGGAATTACCCAGAACGCCGATACAGCCCGCGGTGTCCGGCGCCAGTACATCGATGGTATTGATATGGAACCAATGGGGCGTTATGACCGAAGCAGCAAAATCAGCCGATGCAGATTGGTCTCCACTCAGGAGGTATGAATCGGTACGTGAACCTGCATGCCCCGTTATATCGGCAGAAGATGAGGCCTGCCCGTAATGTATGGTGATGGCAACGCGCATGCCCGGTGTTAGCTCGAAAGCACAAGGCTCGGACCAAACTACCGAAAAGGCTTCCAGCTTGACAGAACGATTGCCCTTAAAAAGCAAGGGAGTTATAGTTGAGGCATCAACTCTGCTCCCTCCCGTCGAAACAGCTATGTTTACTGAATTCAGGCTTAGCGGTGTTGAGCAGGTTTTATTCGAGATTTTCAAGCGCAAACTGTCACCGCCAATCGAAACACGTACAATTTGACGTAAAGTATTGTTGGCCAGATAGGGAGAAGGTGGCGTATTAGCTGCCCCTGCCGCATAAGTGGCACAGCTCCAGCTACCCACCCAAATCTCTTCCTGGCTGTAAAGATTTCCTGCCATTAACAAGAAAACCAGGAAAAGCAGAATGGAATAGAAAGGCCTCCGCTTTTTTGCTTTCATCCTATCTTCTTTGGGCTTGTGCATACGGCGTATTAATTATTGTTTCCTGACAAATCTGACACCTATAACATAATAGTGAGGTAACTATTTCAGAATTTCACTTGACATATCGGCTAGAATTTCCTTATCTCCGCAAAACCGGATTATATTAGGTTTTTCATCGTGCCATGCCGAAGTGTAGCCTTCCTCAAAAATGGCATTCATTATCTGACAGTTAATCTAATTCCAAGAAAAATCGTATTGGAATTTGGTTTCCTTTGGTTCAAAAAAAGACTAACAAAAATACACATTAATTGTATTTCCACCTCTTTTTCAATGATTTTTACAAGTTAAATTTACCCCAAAAGCGTACTGCAGTGAAAGGGCCTGCCCGAAGCCGATATATAGACACGGCGCCTGAAGCACGCAGAGGCCGGCAAAATTTGCCTGTGAAGGCTCGCCAGAGACAAACAGGCAACGCCGGCGTCCAGTGCTGACCAGCCGGGGATATCGGGAGGCTTCGGGCAGGCGCTTGAACGAATGGAAGCGTCGCAAGGGAAGCATTACAAAAAGGAAACCGAGCAGCAGGCGCTTGAACGAATGGAAGCGTCGCAAGGGAAGCAAAAAAAAGCAGTCCCCCTTGTTAAAGAGACTGCCATTTAAAAAAATTAATCAAGAGGTTCCTGGCGGATTCGAACCGCCGTAAGCGGTTTTGCAGACCGTTACCTAGCCACTCGGTCAAGGAACCGATTTCGGCAGCAAGCCGGATTTTTCAGAGCGCAAAGATACGCTATACTTTAGTTCTACACAAGGTCTCCGCGCATTTTTTATCCTTCAGCGGACAAGAAGCACAAGCCCCGTTGCAGCCTTTAGCTTGAGGAGCAGTCCTGAAAAATTGAACCAGTCGCCAGGCCAGCCAGGCAAAACTAAGCCCGACAAGCAGATAAACCACTATTTCCTGAAAAGCAAACATCGTCAATTATTCAAAACACAAAAATCAGCTCAAAGCCACAAAAATCTCGTCTTCTTCGAAGAAAACCACTTTTTTCTCACGAGCCAGCCATCCTAATGCCGCATAAAGATCTTTCTCGGTCAGCTTGGTCAATTTTTTGACTTCTTTCAGGCTTTTACGCCCGCCGGCAGCGTTCAGCACTGTCCAAACAGAGCCGGCATTATTTCCAATTTTTTCTTCCATAATACTTATTCTTTAATTAAAATCCATGCATCCGGGAAATCCTTGCTCAATTCACGAACCTTGGCCTGAGCATCGGCCTTGACTTCGTAAAAAGCAACTATCACCCTGTACATAAGTTTTTCATTCTGTCCCAATACCGCTTTATAGCCTTGGTCAATCATCTTGTTGCGTAAATTTTCTGCATTGGTACGATTAATAAAACTGCCCACAACCACCGCATAAGGACCGGATTCACCGGCCAGTCCAATCACCTCTATTTTTTCGGCAGCTTCTTTAACGCCGGTCTTTTCGATCACTTCAATCTGTTCATCTTGTTCGTCGTTAACCTGAGCCTGAATTTCCTGTTTGGCTTTGGCACGTTCGTAAGTAGCACTGTAAGCTTCTTTGTTAGATTTGCAGGAACTCAGTACCAGAGCTGCAGCAAACAATAAGCCAAGGCTTTTATTAATGACATTCATAATCGGGAAAATTTAAAATTCAGGACAAAAATACACATTTTTATTTTGATTTAAAAAGCCATTTTATCTTAAAAGGAAATCCGACCAAAAAGCAGTACTTTTGCAAAGTTTTCTATCTTGCCTTTATGAACTACCCCCAAGCATTGGATTACCTCCTGCATCAACTGCCCTTGTTTCAGTCCGAGGGGAAAAAGGCCTATAAGCCGGGGCTGGATAATATCCTGCAGCTGGATGCCTGGACCGCTCATCCCCACCGCCGTTTTCCCTGCATTCACGTGGCCGGCACCAACGGCAAAGGCAGTGTCTGCCATTTATTGGCCTCGGTACTTCAGGAAGCCGGCTATCGCACAGGCTTGTATACTTCCCCCCACCTAAAAGACTTCAGGGAACGCATTCGTATCAACGGCCATTGCATTTCACAGGCATATGTCAGGGAATTTACCACAGCCTACATAGATGCGAAAAAGAGCGGAACAACTTTGGCTCCGGATTTCAGCCCCTCCTTTTTTGAACTGACCACCACTATGGCCTTTAGCTATTTTGCCGAGAACAAGGTTGATGTAGCCATTATCGAAGTCGGTTTGGGCGGACGCCTTGACAGTACCAACATCATAGACCCTCTCCTGTCGATCATTACCAGCATCAGCCTCGACCATATGGATGTGCTGGGTAACAATATTATCAGCATCGCCACCGAAAAAGCCGGCATTATCAAAAACCGCCGGCCGGTATTGGCAGGGAAAAACCCGCCCGAGGTATATCAGCTGCTCCAAAACCAGGCCCGGCAAAGGCAGGCTCCTTTTTATCTGGCCGAAGAACTGCTGCAAATCAACTGGCAAAAAGACAAAAAAGGCTCAATTATAAGAGTAATCAAGGGAGACTGGCAGGAAGCGGGTAGTTTTGCCTGCGGTCTGGCCGGTCAATCTACGGAAGAAAACGCTGCCCTGGTACTGGTCGCTCTGAGCCTGTTGAAGCAAAACTTCAAAAAGGCAAATACTCAAGCCCTGCTCAGGGGATTTGAAAAGGTGGTTCCCAATACAGGCATCAGAGGTCGCTGGGAAATCTTACAGGAAAATCCCTTGTGTATTTGCGATACCGGACACAACGAGGCCGGCCTGCGCAGGGTGACAGAGCAATTGGCCGCCACACCACACAAACAGCTGCATATAGTGCTGGGCGTTGTCAACGACAAAGACATCAGGGCTATGTTGGCACTCTTGCCCCAAGAAGCTATATACTACTTTACCAAAGCCACCGTACCCAGAGCACTGCCCGAAAAAGAGCTGACGAAGCTGGCAGCCGGCCGGGGCTTAAAAGGTCAAAGTTATCCTACAGTGGCACAAGCAAAAACGGCCGCTTTAAAGGCGGCCGCGGCAGAAGATTTAGTCTTTATTGGAGGCAGCAATTTTGTAGTTGCTGAAGCATTGTAAAATCCGACACCTGCTTTGCGGACTGACTCAGCCAAATTTACCTGTGAACCGGCCTCATTTGGTTCTTAAACCGTGGCTTCCTCCTCCGAAGCACTTTCTTTCATGTTGTGATAAACATTGGAGACGTCTTCGTCCTCCTCGAGCCTTTCGATCAATTTATTGATGGTGGCTTCCTGTTCGGCTGTCAATTCTTTGGTCTCGTTGGGAAAACGTTCAAACTCGGCGGAGACCAGTTCAAATTCGTTTTCTTCCAGGTATTTCTGTATGCGGGCAAAGGATTCAGGTTCGCCGTAAATAACCAGTTCTTCGTCTTCCATCTCGAATTCTTCGGCGCCGTAATCAATCAGTTCCAATTCCAGTTCGTCCAAATCAAGGTTTTCTTTAGGCTTTACTTTGAAGACAGCCTTGCGTTCGAACATAAAGGACAAACTGCCCGAAGTACCCAGGGAGCCCCCGTTGTGATTGAAGGCACTGCGCACGGAGGCCACAGTACGTGTTGTGTTGTCGGTCTGGGTTTCTACCAGAATGGCAATGCCAAAGGGACCGTAACCCTCGTAAACCATTTCCTTGTAATCTACAAAATCTTTGGAAACAGCCTTTTTGATGGCTCTTTCTACGTTGTCTTTGGGCATGTTGGCCGCTTTGGCGTTCTGAATCAAGACTCTCAATCGGGGATTGGATTCAGGATCGGGGCCGGATTCTTTGACGCAACTGGAAATTTCTTTCCCTATTTTGGTAAAAGTACGGGCCATATTGCCCCAGCGTTTCATTTTTCGGGCTTTTCTGTATTCAAAGGCTCTTCCCATAAAACATATATTTTATCTCAGGCTGGCGCCCAATTGTGTTTGAAGATTCTTGATAATCTTTTGCATGCTAATGTCTATACGTTGATCTGTCAGTGTCTGCTTGTCGTCTTGCAGCACAAAAGTCACCGCGTACGATTTCTTACCTTCCGGCAGGTTTTTACCTTCGTAAACATCAAACAGACGCAGCGATTTAAGTAGTTGTTTTTCGGAAGCTCTGGCAATGTTTTCGATCATTGAAAAAGGTACCGATTTATCCAGCAACAAAGCCAGATCCCTGCGGACCTCGGGGAATTTTGGCAATTCTCTGAACGAGTAGTGATTTGTTTTAATTGCCTTGAGTAAGTTATCCCAGTTGATGTCCGCATAATAAACCTCTGTATCTATGTCAAAAGCTTGCAAGAGATTTGGCCGGACTATCCCAATGCTGAGTAATTCTTTGCCCGACTTGCCTGCATAAGTAAGAGCCTGACTAAAGAGGTCATCCGCCGAAGATTCACTTATTTCCAGCTTTTCGACTTCCAGACCCAGTCGCAGCAATATGTTGTGCACAAAAGCCTTAAGATCGTAAAAACTCAGGGCTGAGGCAGGCTGCATCCAATGGACAGGATTGCGGTTTCCGCAGATCCAAAGGCCCAGATGCATGCTTTCGTTGTAGGCTGCCAGGCTGTTGTCGCTTGATTTTTTATCCGACTGGTACTGATAACAATGACCAAATTCGTACAAACGCAAATCCTGATTCTTACGATTGATATTGTAAGCAATGTTTTGCAGGCCCCCAAACAAAAGGCTTTGTCTCATCACGCTCAATTCTTTGCTCAGAGGATTCAGCAGTTGCACACAAGCCGAAAGCGGGTAAGTGCTCAGGCCTTCGTAATGAGCCGAAGAAACCAGCGAATTATTGAGTACTTCGTTAAAGCCCGAAGCCGTCAGCTGTTCCGACACCATTTGTTGCAGCCTGTTGCTGTCGGGCTGTTGAGTGTAGGAAAGCGAGGTTTTTAGGCCCTGGCCGGTCTGAATGCTGTTGTAACCGTAAATACGCAGAATGTCTTCGATCACATCCACGTCACGCTGAACATCCACCCGGTAGGCAGGCACCTGTAATTTGAGCTGATCCTGATTCTCTTCGAGTATCTTTATCTCCAGTGCTGTCAGGATTTCTTTGATCTTTGCTGCGGGAATAGTTTGCCCGATGAGCTTATTACATTTTTCGTAGCTGAAATCCACTACAAAATCTTCTATTTTACGAGGATAACAATCCACAATCTCACTGGAAATTTGCCCCCCGGCCAATTCTTTGATCATCAGGGCTGCCCGTTTGAGCACATAAACAGTATTGGAGGGATCTACACCCCTTTCGAAACGATAGGATGCATCGGTATTTAATCCTAATCTCCGGGCGGTTTTTCTCACCCAGACCGGATTGAAACAGGCACTTTCCAAAAACAGATCGGTGGTCTGCTCCGTAACACCGGAATCTTGTCCTCCGAAAACACCGGCCACGCACATGCCTTCCCC
>JAAZGQ010000233.1 GCA_012511135.1 Bacteroidales bacterium
CCGGTATCGTCAGCAAAGCAATCCATACCGTATTTTTCACGTACAAAACGAGCCTTTTGCAGGGCATTACCCTGCAGGCTGTCCTGAGTTTCGGGTATTTCTTCGGTACAATTCAACTCTTCCAGATCTATAAGCTCGATGGAATCTCCCAGAATTTCAGCCACTTCCTGCTTCTTATGCTTATTATGGCTGGCAAATACAATTTTCAACATATAGAAATTATTTAATGCCTGCCGAAATGTCAAGCATCCTTTGAATAGACTTGAGAGCTTTTTGGCGCATGCTTTCGTCCACCAATACCTCAGGCAGTTCGTCCCGCAGACAACGATAAAGTTTTTCCAGAGAGTGCATCCGCATAAAAGCACATTCGTTGCAGGCGCAGGAGGCATCGTCGGGTGGCGCCGGAATAAATTTTTTACCGGGACATTTCCGGGACATCTCAAACAGTACTCCCGGCTCGGTGGCCACAATAAACTCCCGCACTTCTGCTTTCTGTACATAAGCAATCAGGGCCGAGGTGGAACCAATAAAATCGGAAACAGTCAGTAAGGCTTGTTTGCACTCGGGATGTGCAATAATTTCAGCCTGTGGATGCTGTTTTTTGAGCGCCAGTATTTTTTGCAGGGAAAACTGTTCGTGCACATGACAGGCACCGTTCCAAATAAGCATATCACGTCCGCTCAGACTCTTGATGTAATTTCCCAGGTTACGGTCGGGTCCAAAAATAATCTTTTCTTCTTTGGGCAAACTTTCGATTATTTGTAGTGCATTGCTCGAGGTTACAACAATATCAGTCAGGGCTTTTACTGCAGCCGAGGTATTGACATAACTGACGACTGTATGATCAGGATGCGCCTTGACAAAAGCTTCAAATTCATCGGCCGGACAACTGTCGGCCAGCGAACAGCCCGCCTCTGCATCGGGGATAAGCACCTTTCTATCTGGTGATATGATTTTGGCCGTCTCTGCCATAAAATGTACCCCGCAGAGCACAATAATGTCAGCATCTGTTTTGGCTGCCTGCTGAGCCAGGGCCAAACTGTCTCCCACAAAATCAGCTATTTCCTGAATTTCGTCTATCTGATAATAATGCGCCATAATCACCGCATTCTTCTCAGACCTAAGTCTCTCTATTTCTGATTTTAACACTTCTTTGTCCATAAACGGCCTTTTTACAGCCACAAAAATATAAAATTTAAGCTTACCTTTGTTGCGTTTTTTTCAGTATTAGTTATGATTGTAACGGTTAAAGAATTGGACAGGGCTGTCATTCGCTTCTCGGGCGATTCAGGAGACGGCATGCAACTTACGGGAACCTTGTTCTCGACCTTGTCCGCAGTTTTTGGGAATGAAATCTCCACCTTCCCCGATTATCCCGCCGAAATCAGGGCGCCGCAGGGCACCCTGAGCGGAGTGTCAGGCTATCAGGTACACATCGGAAACAAAGTGTATACTCCGGGCGACAAAGCCGATGTGCTGGTCGCAATGAATCCGGCAGCCTTAAAAGTCAATGTGAAGAACATCAAAAAAGACACTGTCGTTTTGATTGATGTTGATGCTTTCGACGAAAACGGCTTAAAAAAAGCTTTATACAAAACGCTGGATCCCATCGAAGAACTTAAACTGGGATCTGTTCAGATAGTTTCTGTTCCAATTTCCACCTTAGTGAAAGAAAGTTTGGCCGACAGTGGTATGGGCAACAAAGATATTTTACGCAGCAAAAACATGTTTGCTCTGGGACTTATCTGCTGGCTCTTCAATAAACCCATCGAAGAAGCCATGCATTTGCTCAATCGGAAATTCGGCAAGAAGCCGACCATTTTGGAAGCCAACATCAAAGTCCTCACCGATGGCTTCAACTATGGACACAACATACATGCTTCCGTGTCCACCTACAATATTCAGCCCACCGAAATGCCCAAAGGCATCTATACCGACGTCAAAGGTAACGAGGCTACGGCCTGGGGACTTATTGCCGCTGCCCAACAAGCCGGGCTGCAACTGTTTTTGGGCAGTTATCCCATTACTCCGGCTTCGGAAATCTTGCAGGAACTTTCTGCACGCAAAGATTTGGGAGTCATCACCGTGCAGGCAGAAGACGAAATTGCCGGAGTATGTACCGCCATCGGCGCCTCCTTTGCCGGCAACCTGGCCGCTACTTCTACTTCCGGCCCCGGTCTGGCCTTAAAAGCCGAGGGTATCAACCTGGCGGTAATGGCAGAGTTACCCTTGGTGATTGTAGATGTACAGCGCGGAGGACCTTCTACCGGATTGCCTACCAAAACTGAACAATCCGATTTATTGCAAGCTCTCTACGGCCGTAACGGCGAATCACCCCTGGTTGTTCTGGCAGCCAGTACTCCTTCCAATTGCTTTGATTTTGCATACACAGCCTCCAAACTTGCTTTGGAACATATGACCCCGGTTATTTTACTGACAGACGGTTTTCTGGCTAACGGCTCTTCGGCCTGGAGATTGCCCGACCTGAGCCAGTATCCCGCTATCCACCCGCCTTTTGTTCACAAAGAGATGCAAGACAAATGGGCTCCTTATTTACGCAACGAAGAAGGTTCGCGCTATTGGGCTGTTCCCGGAATGGAAGGATTTGCACACCGTGTAGGCGGTCTGGAAAAAGATTCCCGCACCGGAGCCATCTCGACCGATCCGGCAAATCACCAACTGATGACTGATTTAAGGCAGCAAAAAATTGACAATATTGCCAAAGTGATCCCTCCGCTGCAACTGAGCGGTGACAGCCAGGCAGATTTACTGGTAGTTGGATGGGGAGGCACTTACGGCCATTTATATTCTGCAGTACAGCAATTTAATGAGCAAGGCAGTCAAGCCGCCCTGGCTCATTTCAACTACATCAACCCCCTGCCTGCCAACACAGAAGAAGTCCTGAACAAATTCAAGAAAATTGTGGTCTGCGAGCTCAACTCCGGACAGTTTGCTTCTTACCTGCGCTCCAAGCTGAAACTCAAGGGAGAAGTTCTTCAATACAACAAGGTGCAGGGACAACCCTTCACCGTCGAAGAACTCATCCAGCATTTTACAGCCATCCTTTAACCAGAACATCATGCAAACATCTTATACAATCAACGATTTCAAAAGCGACCAATACGTAAGATGGTGTCCGGGCTGCGGCAACCACGCTGTGCTGAACTCCATACAGAAAGCCATGTCGGAAATAGGCATTTCTCCCGACAATACAGCTGTTATTTCGGGTATCGGCTGCTCTTCGCGCCTGCCCTATTACGTCAACACCTACGGTTTTCATACCATACACGGCCGGGCTTCGGCCATAGCTACCGGAGTCAAGGTGGCCAATCCCAAACTGGCTGTCTGGCAAATCACCGGCGACGGAGACTGCCTGGCCATCGGAGGCAATCATTTTATTCATACTGTCCGCAGAAACATCGACATCAACCTTGTGCAGATGAACAACGGTATGTACGGGCTGACCAAAGGGCAATACGCCCCCACTTCAAAACGTGGCTTTGTTTCCAAATCCTCGCCTTACGGAACCGTTGAAGATCCTTTCAACGCTGCCGATCTTTGTTTCGGGGCCGGCGGGCAATTCTTTGCCCGTATTATGGACGTCGATCTCAAAAATTCTCAGGAGGTAATGAAGCTGGCCGCTAAACATCAAGGTTGCTCTGTGGTGGAAGCTCTGGTCAACTGCATCATCTTCAACGACGGCACACACAAAGACGTCAGCGCCAAAGATGTCCGCGAAGACCACACTATTTTCCTGCGTCACGGCGAACGCATGATTTTCGGTAAAGACCGAAACAAGGGGCTGATTGTTGATGGCTTCAAACTCAAAGTGGTCAAAATTGGCGAGAACGGTATCACCGAAAACGATATCCTTATTCACGATGCCAAATGCCAGGACAAAACCCTGCATTTCAAGCTCGGACACATGAGAGCTCCGGAATTTCCTTTGGCTTTGGGTATTATCCGCGATGCCGAAGCTCCGGTCTACGACCAGGATGTTTACGCACAACTAGAGGAGGTCAAACCCAAACACAACTTTAAATCCCTGAACGACTTTTTCATGAGTCTGGAGACCTGGGAAATCAAATGAAACTGCAAAGATTTTGCCTGATCTGTTTATGTTTCTGGTGTTTAAACTTAAAGTCAGAACAACCCGAAACCTATACGCCCTACGGGCTGCAGAACAATATGCCCTTGTTTTACGAAGAGGTCAAAGAAGCTTTATGCTACCCTATGGCCTGGGAAAACCAGGGAAACAGCAGGCAACTTCGGCAAAAAAACCGCTTCAGAAAGTGGAAAAAACAAGCACGTCAGGTCCTTTTCGACTGCATGGGTCCGGTTCCGCCTCCGGCCGATAATTTTGACCTCCTGGTGCTGAATCAGGAAAAAAGGGAGGGCTACGAGGGTGGACGGCCCTATCAGGCTCAAAAAATATTTTTAAATATTACCTCCTTTGAACGCATTCCGGCCTACCTCCTCATTCCCGATGGAGAAGGGCCTTTCCCGGCTATTGTAATGTTGCACGATCACGGTGCCAAATTTTCTATAGGCAAGGAAAAAATGATTAAACCCATTCATCCTTCACCTGCTATGGAAAAAGAATGTTATGAATGGTCGGTTCAGTGTTACGACGGCTTGTTTACGGGCGATTATTTTGCATCACAGGGTTATGTAGTATTAGCCATCGACGCCTTGTTCTGGTCTGAACGCGGCTCAGCAGAGGGGCACGATTACAACAGACAACAGGCTTTGGCCTCCAACATGTTTCAACTGGGCAGAACCTGGTGCGGACACATCACCAACGACGACATACAAAGCGTGGAGTTTTTGAGCAGCCTGCCCTATGTGGATTCCGGACGTATAGTCGCCCTGGGCTTTTCCATGGGCGCCCACCGGGCCTGGATGCTGGCAGCGGCCAGCGACAAAATCAGTGCCGCGGTAGCCGTTTGCTGGATGAACACCACTGAGCACCTGATGACCCTGACTAACAATCAAAACAAGGGCGGTAGCGCTTACTCCATGTTGCTGCCGGATATCCGTAATTACATGGATTA
>JAAZGQ010000234.1 GCA_012511135.1 Bacteroidales bacterium
GTATTGCGAAACAAAAAGGCCGATTCGTGTTTGTTGATTAATTTGTTGAGCTCCTCCTGTCCGGGAGCTTCCGTTGCTATTTGATTCAGGCAGTCTTCCAAAGCTTTTTCGGCTTCTTCGAGGCTGACACCCTGAGCCGGTTTGCCCGAAAATTGTATGCTGCCCGCACCGGCCTCACCTTCACCGCCTACATAGATGTTCACCTGGCTGAAAATTTGGCGCTCTTTGATGAGTTGCTGATAGAGCCTTGAAGAATGGCCTTCTGCCAGGGCATCGGTCAGGAGATCACAAACGGTATAGGCCTCTTCGCTCACCGCGTGTGCCCGCCAGAGTTTATACAAAGCCGGGGCAGGAACGGGGCGTTCTACTTCCAGAAAACGAGGGCCTTCTTGTTGGGGCCAGGCCGTCAATTCAGGTTTGCTTAGTTTAGAAGCTTCAATTGCTCCAAAGTATTTTTGTGTAAGCCCGACGAGATGATCAAAATCAAACTCGCCGGTAATGGCCAGTACGGCATTGTCGGGGCTGTAATATTGCCGGTAAAACGAGTGCACATCCTCCAACCCGAAAGCTTCAATATGTTCCAGAGATTTCCCTATAGTCGGCCAGGAATAAGGATGGCCCTGGTAAGCCAGGGAACGCAGAAGCAGGGAGACATCTCCGTAGGGCTGATTCAGGTGACGTTGCTTGAATTCTTCCAGTACTACCTGTTTTTGAATGTCCAGACTGCGTTGGTTGATGTTGAGCGAATTCATTCGATCGCTTTCCAGGAACAAGGCCGTTTCCAGCTTGTGAGCCGGCAGGGTAATGTAATAGTTGGTTACGTCAGGGCTGGTCCAGGCATTGTTTTCGCCGTAGGCTTCCTGCACCGCTTTATCAAAATTTTCCACCCGGGCAGATCCTGCAAACATCAGGTGTTCAAAAAGATGAGCAAAGCCCGTATGCTCGGGATGTTCATCTTTGGAACCCACGTTGTACATGAGATTTACGGTGGTCATTTTTGTACTGCTCAAAGGGCAATACAAGAGACGCAAACCATTGCTCAGTCGGTGGGAGTGAAAACGCATAATTAGTTTTCGAGCACGCTCATATTGGTAATAATGACGTCTGTTTTGGGCCGGTCGGCAGTGCCGGTTTCGACTGATTGTATCTTTCCGACTACATCAAGACCTTCGACCACTTCGCCAAAGACGGTGTATTCGTTGTCCAGGTGGGGAGTACCGCCCAGGCTGGTATATGCTTTGATTTGTTCCGGGCTGAGTCCCTGGGGTGGATTCGCCTGAAAATGGGCTTCCATCAGGGCTATCAGTTCGTCCTGAAGCTTTTGCAGTCCGGCCTGATCGTTGGCCTGATACAGCTGCTGAATTTTAGTTTGCTGTTTTCCGGCCAATTGCTGAAAATAGGCATTCTTAAGCTGATTTATTTTTTGTTCTTCCAGCTGGCTGATATCTGAGGCCTTGTAAACCTGCCCCCAGACAATATAAAACTGCGAACCCGAGGAAGCTTTTTGTGGATTCATCTGATCTCCGGTGCGTGCAGCCGATAAAGCTCCGCGTTTATGGAAGAGTTTGGGGTAAACAAATTCAGCGGGAATCGTATAGCCCGGGCCGCCGGAACCTAGTTGTTTACCGGCAGGCGCATTGCGCGATTCCGGATCTCCGCCCTGAATCATAAAGTCTTTGATAACACGGTGAAAGAGCAGGTTGTTGAAATAACCCTCGTTTACCAACTTGATAAAATTGTCCCGGTGTTTGGGGGTTTCGTTGTAGAGTTTGATTTTGACTTTGCCCATGGAGGTTTCCATCAGGACATAAGTTTCTTTTACTTCGGAATGAATCATATTAATATGGCTGGTGATAAGCAATAGCGATATAAAAAAAAACAGCTTTTTCATGTTTATTTTTTTTTTTAGCTCCGCAAAGATACGAATATTCTGCCTACCTTTGTGTTTCTTAACGCAAAAAAAGGATTATGAGCAAACCCACCTTATTTGTATTGGCGGCAGGCATGGGCAGCCGCTACGGAGGATTAAAACAACTCGACGGGCTGGGTCCCAACGGAGAAACCATCATGGATTATTCCATTTTTGATGCTGCCAGAGCCGGATTCGGCAAAGTGGTATTTGTTATCCGTAAAAGTTTCGAAGAAGATTTTAGAACTAAAATTGTCAGTAAATATCAAGGTTTTATACCAGTGGAAATTGTTTTTCAGGATCTTGACAGTTTGCCTGCAGGCTTTAGCTGTCCGCCCGACAGACAAAAACCCTGGGGCACCAATCATGCCGTACTGATGGGCAAAGATGTCATCAAAGAAGCCTTTGCGGTCATCAACGCCGATGATTTTTACGGCAGAGAAAGCTATGTTGTGCTGGCCAGGGCTTTGAACGAAATGCAGGGGAAAAACAATCAATATTGCATGGTTGGTTACAGGATAGGCAATACCTTGTCCGAAAGCGGATCGGTAGCCAGGGGGATTTGTCAGACTGACCAAAACGACTGCCTGACCACCGTAGTGGAACGTACCTGGATCATTCGCGACCAAGACGGACTGGTCAAGTTCAAAGACGAAAACGAGCAATTGGTGACAGTGGAAGAGAATGCTCCCGTATCAATGAACATGTGGGGTTTTACGCCTGATTATTTCGATCATTCCGAAGCCAACTTTATTGAGTTTCTCAATGAAAACATCAACAATCCCAAGGCTGAGTTTTACATTCCCTGGGTGGTAAACAATCTGATTAATCAGGGCAAGGCTGCCTGTAAGGTCTTGGACACTCCTGCCAAATGGTTCGGGGTGACTTATGCCGAAGACCGTCCTACAGTGGTTAGCAAAATCAAAGACCTGGTCGAGGCGGGAGAATACCCTTCAAAACTTTGGTAAGTCATTAAGTGCATCATCATCATCATCATAAAGAGATCAGTAACTAAAAATCAGCATTTAAAAATACAATGGATTACTCAGCAATAACAACACAATTCAACAAGCGCTACGGCAGAGAATTCAGTCTCTATGCCTCTCCCGGCCGTGTAAATCTGATAGGCGAACACACCGATTACAATGGTGGATTTGTGTTTCCCGGAGCTATTGATAAGCTTATTGTAGCAGCGATCAAACCCAACGACACCGAGATAGTTCGGGTATATTCCTACGACATGAAGGAAACAGCCGAATTTGCTCTGGATGAAAAGCCTACGGCATCCTGGGCTTTGTATATCTACGGTGTGATCAGTGAAATCAGCAAACGCGGCTTGAAAGTTGGAGGTTTCGATTGTGTGTTTGGCGGAGATATTCCTATCGGTTCGGGTTTATCGACTTCGGCGGCTTTGGAATCGACTTTTGCTTTTGCACTGAATGACCTTTTTAATCTGGGCCTTGCCAGGATCGATATGGCTCTTATAGGGCAGGCTGCCGAACACAATGCAGTCGGGGTTCGTTGCGGTATCATGGATCAGTTCGCCTCTGTTTTTGGCGAGACAGATCACCTTATCCGACTTGACTGCCGTTCGCTGGAATATGAGCTGGTGCCTTTCCATCCCAAAAATTGCCGCCTGGTTTTGCTCGATACTCAGGTTAAGCACAATCTGGCTGCTTCGGAATACAATATTCGTCGTGCAGAATGCGAAGAAGGGGTCGCCACTATACAAAAAAAACATCCTCAGGTGAAATTGCTGCGCGATGTCAGCCTGGATTTGCTGAACGATTTCAAAAAGGAACTCAAAGAGAGCACTTATCGCCGCTGTCGGTATGTGATCGAAGAAAACCAGCGTCTGCTCGATGCCTGCGAAGCGCTCAAACACGACAATTACACAGAATTCGGGAAAAAAATGTACGGTTCGCACGAAGGCTTGAGCAAAGAATACAACGTTAGCTGCAAAGAATTGGATTTTTTGGTAAGTATAGCCATCAAAAACGGAGCCCTGGGTGCCCGCATGATGGGCGGTGGCTTTGGCGGCTGCACTATAAATCTCCTGGAAGAAAGTCACTACGCTGCTTTTGTCGAAGAGGCCATTGCAGCCTACAAAATTGAATTCAACAAGGCCCCCAAGATTTACGAGGTAAAGATTGGCAAGGGCTCACACAAAATTGCCTAAGCATGTATTTACTGGGATATGATATAGGAAGTTCGTCGGTGAAAGCCTCTTTGCTGGATGCCCAAAGCGGAGAATGTCTTTATACGGCTTTTTCACCGGCTACCGAAATGTCAATACAGGCCCCGCAAGCAGCTTGGGCAGAACAAGATCCCGAGGATTGGTGGCAAAATCTCAAAATCGCCACCAAGCAAATACTATCGCATACCAGAGTTGAACCGGATTCGATCAAAGCCATCGGCATTTCTTATCAGATGCATGGCTTGGTTTTGGTTGACAAACAGCAAAAGGTCTTGCGTCCGGCCATCATCTGGTGCGACTCCAGAGCCGTGCCCTACGGCGAAAAGGCTTTCCGTGAGCTGGGGCAGGAGCGTTGTCTCTCGCATTTGCTCAATTCACCGGGCAATTTCACCGCGGCAAAACTGGCCTGGGTCAAAGACAAGGAGCCCGGGCTGTTTGAGAAGATCGACAAGATTTTGTTACCCGGAGATTATATTGCCCTGCGCCTGAGCGGCGAAGCTGTTACCACTGCTTCGGGCTTATCCGAAGGCATTTTCTGGGACTTCAAAAATCATCAGCCTGCAGACTTTATTCTGGATTATTGGGGCATAGACCGGGATCGGATTCCTGAGATCCTGCCATCCTTTTCGGAACAAGGACGTTTGTTGGCTTCTGCAGCCGAAGAATTAGGCTTGTCCAGGGGCACTCCCATATGTTACCGTGCCGGAGATCAACCCAACAATGCTTTGTCATTGAATGTGTTCAATCCGGGCGAAATTGCCGCCACTGCCGGCACTTCGGGTGTGGTGTATGGTTTGAATGACAGCCTGGCTTACGACCCCAAATCGAGGGTAAACAGTTTTGCTCATGTGAATCACAGTGCAGAGGCTAGTCGTATAGGTGTATTGCTTTGCATCAACGGCACAGGAATTCTCAATGCCTGGCTTAAACGCAACAGTGCGTCTAATAACCTAAGTTACGCTCAACTGAACGAATTGGCAGCTCAGGCTCCCATAGGCGCTGACGGCATTTCCATCCTGCCCTTTGGCAACGGCTCGGAACGTATGCTCGAAAACAAAGCTTCTTCTTGCAGTATACACGGCCTGCAATTCAACAGGCATTCCCAGGCGCATTTACTCAGGGCAGCCCAGGAAGGCATTGTGTTTGCCTTTGCCTATGGCATGGAAATCATGCAGTCTATGGGCATCAACACCCGGCTCATCAGAGCGGGTCATGCCAATATGTTCCTTAGCCCCCTGTTTCGTGAGAGCCTGGCTACACTTAGCGGAGCCAGTATAGAGCTTTACGACACCGACGGCTCGATAGGAGCTGCCAGGGGAGCCGGTATAGGAGCCGGTATTTATTCCGGAACGCAGGAAGCTTTTGGTAAACTCAAAAAAATTACCCGAATCAATCCAAATCCGACTGAGCAGGCTGCTTATATGGAAGCCTACAGTCGCTGGAAGCAATATATTTAGTAATTACAATACAAAAACAAATAATTATGTCAACTAAAGAATTCTTTCCCGGTATCGGGAAAATCAAGTATGAAGGACCCCAATCCAAAAATCCCCTGTCCTTTCGTTATTACGATGCCAACAAAGTAGTCATGGGCAAAACTATGGCTGAGTGGACCCGTTTTTCCATGGCTTACTGGCATACTCTCTGTGCCGAAGGCGGCGACCAGTTTGGCGGAGGCACCAAATGCTTTCCCTGGAACAAGGGTTCAATCCTGGAAAGAGCCAAGGCAAAAATGGATGCCGGATTTGAATTTATGAGCAAAACAGGCATACAGTATTATTGCTTCCACGACATTGATTTAGTCGACGAGGCGGAAACGATAGAAGAATACGAAAGCAATCTCAAAGCCATTGTTGAATACGCCAAACAGAAGCAAACCGAAACCGGGATTAAACTTTTGTGGGGTACAGCCAATGTGTTCAGTCACAAACGTTACATGAACGGTGCTGCCACCAATCCGGAATTTGCCTCAGTGGCCTATGCTGCTACTCAGATTAAAAATGCCCTTGACGCCACCATTGCCCTGGGTGGTGAAAACTATGTGTTCTGGGGTGGTCGCGAAGGCTATATGAGCCTGCTCAATACCGACATGAAACGCGAAAAAGAGCATTTGGCCATGATGCTGGCCAAAGCCCGCGATTATGCCCGTGCCAGGGGATTCAAGGGGACTTTTCTGATTGAGCCCAAACCCATGGAGCCCACCAAACACCAATACGATGCCGATACAGAAACCGTTATTGGATTTTTGAAAGCCCATGGTTTGGACAAAGATTTCAAAGTAAACGTAGAAGTGAACCATGCTACACTGGCCGGCCATACTTTCGAGCACGAACTGCAATGTGCTGCCGACGCCGGTATGCTGGGCAGTATCGACGCCAACCGGGGTGATTATCAAAATGGCTGGGATACAGACCAGTTCCCCATGAACCTAAACGAATTGACCGAGGCCTGGTTGGTAATTTTACAAGCCGGCGGTTTAGGCAGCGGGGGCACCAATTTCGACGCCAAAACAAGAAGAAACTCCACCGATCCGGAAGATATTTTCATTGCTCACGTTGCCGGCATGGATGCTTTTGCACGTGCTTTGCTGGCTGCTGCCGACATCCTGGAAAAATCGCCTTACAAAAAAATGCGTAAAGAACGCTATTCTTCCTTTGATCAGGGCGAAGGCAAGGCTTTCGAAGAAGGACGCCTGGGATTGGAAGATCTTCGTACTTTTGCCCTTAAAAATGGTGAACCCCGCCAGGTAAGCGGCAAACAGGAATTGTACGAGGCGATAGTGAATATGTACATTTGATTCTCTTTAGAGATTGCTATAAAAAAAGAAGAGGATGTCGTTTAGGTATCCTCTTCTTTTTTTGACCCTGAGCCTTAGTCAATCTTAAAATTGCAGTTTGAAACAAAGGGCAGTTTTATGATGATTAAGCTCTGCGGGCACAACAATGGACAATGCTTCTTCGTTTATTTCCCATTTTACAGGAGATTTGCAGCCCAGGAGATGGATCGCAGAAATTTTTTTGTCTAAAAGTCCTGTTCTATTCCCTAGTGAATAAATCTTGAGTTCTGTTCCGGGGGCAGGTATCGTCATACAAAAAACATACAAATCGCCCTGTTTCCCTTCGGTAAATCTAAAATCCGCGGGGCTGAACTGAAATTCTGCTTGTTTTTGACCAATCTTGCCGCCAGGCAGGGTTCTGATTGTGCCGTCTTTTCCTTCGCCCGCTTTTTTCCAGGCTTTGCTGCCGTAAACGCCTTCCCCGTTGATTTTCATCCATGATCCGATTTCTGCAAGCATTGTTTTGCACTCTTCTTCGAGAGAGCCGTCCGGTCGTATGGGAACACTTACGGCATAGGCACCGTCACGGGAGACGCACTCCAACAGAAAACGGATTACAGCATCGGCGCTGTATACGAAATCAGGAGCATAATACCAATCTCCTATAGGGTTTTCTCCTATCCAGGCTTGGTCGGTTTTGATGTCCCTGGGGAATTTGCCTTCGAAAGTAGTCACTATACCTCTTCTTCCGGCAGGATGAAATTTGACAATGCTGAATACGTCGATTTTGCCATGATTGGCCAAGGCCTGATTGTAGTAAGAGGCTATGACGCGTTGAGGCGCATCGCATTTGTAACCAGTGCCGCTTTTTTTGCCACTGAAAGGCTGAGTATCGTTGCCGTCGGTGTAGATAAAATCCGGATCGTATTTGTTGATTACATCCAGTATTCGTAAAGCCCAGTTGGTTGCGTACCAAAAGGCATAATCCAGGTGTTTGCTGAAGATGCCTTTGCCTGGAGCATAACGCGAAACACCAATACCTTCGTATTCTCTGAGATTGATTCCGTAGAGTTTTTTTAAATCGTATTGTTCGTACCAGCTTTGCATAGGCTTGAATTTATAAACCAAGCTTCCGTCGTATGGAATACCCGCGAAGGCTCCGTCGGAATCCGATCTGAATGCAGATTCCCACCACCACCAGGTATATTCGTGATGAAAAGTCACCCCGAAGTACATGTTTTTTGCGCGTACCGCTTTGGCCCATTCCGCCAGAAAATCGCGCTTAGGCCCCAGGTTGACAGAATTCCAGCTTTGGTATTTTGAATCCCAGAGATCGTAATTGTCGTGGTGAACTCCCTGGATAAACAAGAAGCGGGCACCGGCTTCATAATACAAATCAGTAAGTTCTTCAGGATTATAATGTCCTGGATTCCATGTTCTCAGCAAATCTTTATATCCATTGCCCTCCAGGGCAGGATGTCCATAATCCCTAAGATGGTTTTTGTATGCTTGTTCCTCTTCTACATACATTCTGCGGGCATACCAGTCGCCACTCATTCCTGAAGCCTGAGGTCCAAAATGTACCCAAATGCCAAATTTTGATTCTCTCAGCCAGGCAGGATAATCTCCGTAATGTTCATGGATTGATTCCCAGCTGGGCTCAAAGGGGCCCTTGAACATGGGAAAATCCATACGGACAAGTTCGAATGTATCAGGATCACCCATAGGAACTGACTTTTCTGCTGCCGGTACAGGAAAAACAGGTATTGGTTCGGGCTCAGGCAAGCTTAATTGTTTGTTTTCGTGGCAGCCAAATAAACCAAGGCAAAGCAGCAGGGAAATAAGTCCTGTTAGTTTAAATCTGTTCGTGGGAGTTAAGCGATTGGCAGTTTTCATAAGACTTAAAACTGAATATTTTGCTGGAGGGCAAAATACTGCATAAAAATGATAAAACAAAAAAAGACATGAACCTCTTTGAAAAATTCAAAAGCGCAAGACTTAAATCTTATAATCCTGAAAATTCTCATGCAAGTTGTGATTCCTTACTTACTGTAAATCAAAAACAAGGATAATTAGCGATCTTTAGTAGAAATGTTTTAAAACTTTTCTCTAAATTGCGCCCTATTCTCTAATAACCCCGTAGAAAGAGACATTCAGGCTATGCTTCAGTCCTAACCGGTAGCAGGCTTTGATCTCGGACTGGGAAAAGCTTTTCAAATACCTGAGATAAACATTAATTGAATATAAAAATGAATGTCAAAAACTTAAGGACAGA
>JAAZGQ010000235.1 GCA_012511135.1 Bacteroidales bacterium
GAGTCGTTGCCTGTAATTTGTCCATAGTCAGCCTCAGCGTAAAGAGTTATGCGAAATTAATAAAAAAGAGACTTCCTTGTATATACTCCTGAAATAAATAAATAAATCAATATATCAGCAAGCGTTGGCCAATTTGTAAGGTAGTACTCCTGAGGTTGTTCCAGTTTCTGAGCTTTTGAACGGTCACATTATGCCTGGAAGCAATCACCGAGAGGTTGTCGCCTTTTTTAACCCTGTAAACAATGGCATCGCCCGGTGCTGCCTGTCCCGATTGAACCGAAACCAGCCTGGAAGCCAGCAGTTCCTTTTCTTTGTAGCGTGGAATGCTGTCCTGCAGTTCTGTAAAGACAGGAGAATACTCCATGGGCAAATAGAGTATGCCGGCTTTGGAGGCAGTACCGTGAGCTATTTCGTTTCTGAAATGCGGATTCAGCAATTGCAATTCGTGTACAGGGATCTGGCAGACTTCGGCAATTTGTTGGAAATGCATGTTTTGATGTATCATAAAGGTGTCTATCACCGGCGGGAAATTGTTATGAGCCGGGCAAATGCCGTGTTCCGCATAATAGGTCATTACATAATTGGCGGCAATAAACAGGGGGACGTAGCTCCGGGTTTCTCTGGGCAGATAGTAGTAAATATCCCAAAAATTGCGTTTGCCTCCAGAGCGGCGTATGGCTTTGTTTACGTTGCCCGGGCCGCAGTTGTAGGCGGCTATGGCCAGGCTCCAGTCGCCGAACATGGAATAGAGGCTTTTCAGGTATTTGGTGGCGGCATAAGTCGCTTTGACCGGATCCCGCCTTTCGTCGGTGAGGCTGTTGATCTGGAGCCCGTACATCTTGCCGGTGGCATACATGAATTGCCATAAACCGGTTGCGCCGACTCTGGAAACAGCTCTGGGATTAAGCGCCGATTCAATTATGGGCAAATACTTGAGTTCTATGGGTAAGCCGCTTTGGTCGAGAGCCTGTTCAAAGATGGGAAAATAATACACTCCGGCTCCCAGCATGGCTTCAACTTGTTTTCTCCTTTCGTTCAGATAGAGATCTATGAAACGTCTTACCAGCCTGTTGTAGGGCATCTCGATGATATTGGGCAAATCGGCCAGTCCTTGAATATAGGTCAATTCTGCTGTCGAAGAAGTGTCGGTAGGGCTGGGGAGGCAATCTTCTTCAAAAATCAGCAGGGCCTGCCTTTGCCATTCGTAAATCAGGCTGTCGGTGTTGGCATCGAAATGAAAAGAGGGATCCAGGCCGGGGTCGTCAAAATAATGACTGGAATCCATTTCTATCAGAATTGACAGACCTTCGCTGTAGAGGCTGTTTTCTACCGAATCGGGATTGATTTCGGGGGCGGGAACAGTTTCTTCTGCCAACAGGCTGTCTTGTAGAGAATGGCCGGGGCTCTGCAGGCTGTCAGTCGGCTCCTTCAGAAGCCCGGCTTGTTGTCGGTTAGCTTTGTTCCGCTTGCCCTCTGATTGCTCAGGGAGACCCTCTGTTTGCTCAGTCAGCGTTTTTTTAGAAAAAATTTTCTTGAAGATCTGTCCGGAAAGGCCTTGTGTAAACAGGCCCAAAACAAGCAGTATATAGATTATTCTTTTCATAGAATTGAAGTATTTCATTATTATTAAAACCTGAACGCGCAGGAAACTTCCAATGTATTGATCCCTCCCGGAGCCAGCCTGACAGGTTGCAATTGTATGCTCAGGTCGGGGCTGACATCAAAATCAAACAATTCAGCATCGACATAGGCATCCAGAATGCATATCAGATAAAAGCCCACTGCTCCGATAATACTCAAGTCGCGTTGCCGGCGAAAGGTCTGTTGGCGGTTTTTGAGCACAGTCCGCAATTGCGATTCGGTATAGGAATAGCCCGGTGGCAACAGGCTCAAAAAACTGTTGGTTTCGGGATTGTTGTCGCTGATGTCCCGGTAGGCATTGGTATAGGCCACGTAATATTTGCCGTTCCAGTCGATGGCGTAAGCCAGGCCTACGGCTCCTCCGGCTACAATGGGTAGTTTCCAGTACTTGCGGTTGTAAAACTGGCCCAGGCCCGGACAAAGGGCGGCGTACCACAGGGCTTTGGAGGGAAGGGGCTTAAACAGTTTTCGTCCCTGCGCAGCAGTGTCGGTATTCATAAAGCTTTCCATGTCTGGTTTCGAAAAAAGGTCTTCCTGAACAAGGATTTCGTTTGGTCCGTCTCGGGAAATATCGTTGGAAGGTACCGAAAAGAGACTGTCCGATGCAATGATCCTGTTTGATCTTCTGCTGGCAGCATCGTTGCCTGGTCCCGAAGAAAGACTGTCAGAAACGAGAGCCTGGCTGTCTTGTGCTGCTGACCGGCCGGCCAGGCAACAAAACAGCAGCAGTAGTATGATTTTGGCGATATGGCCCATCTTCTTTTTTTCGATCCGGTTCAGGTCTTTGGGTACTTAGCTAAACAATTTGTCGAGACCGAGCAAAATTTCTTCCAGTTTTTTTTCTGAGGCAAAAGGTATGCTGATGCTGCCTTTGCCCTGTTCGTTTATGCTGAAACGAACTTTGGTGCCCAGTTTCAGAGACAACTGCTTCTGCAATTCTTTGTATTCTTCGGATGTCTTGCGGGGAAGAGTCTTTTTGAAATTTTGCAATTTGCCGCTCTCTTCGTCCCGGACCAATTCTTCGACCTTGCGCACCGACAGGCCCTCTTTGAGTATCTGTTCGTAAAGAGCCAGCTGCATACCAGGGCTTTTTACGTTTATAAGTGCCCGGGCATGCCCCATGTCTATGGTTTTGTTTTTGAGCCCCATTTGTATCTCGGCGGGCAATTTGAGCAAGCGCATGTAATTGCTGATGGTGGTTCTTTTTTTGCCTATGCGTTCACTCAGTTTTTCCTGAGTCAGCTTGTATATTTCTGCCAGTTTCTGATAGGCCAGGGCGATCTCGATGGCGTTGAGGTCTTCGCGCTGTATGTTTTCGATCAGGGCCATTTCCATCATCAAATCGTCCTCGGCGGTTTTGATGTAGGCCGGAATCTTTTGGAGACCTATGGATTTGGAAGCGCGCACCCTGCGTTCTCCCGAAATAATCTGGTAATAGCCGTCGTCCATTTTGCGCAGGGTAACGGGCTGAATAATCCCAATTTCCCTGATGGAAATGGCCAGTTCTTCGAGCGCTTCGGGTTCAAAATCGGTTCTGGGCTGTTCCGGGTTGGGCCGGATAAGCTTCAGATCTATTTCGCTGATGGAAGAAGAACCTACGGTTTGTATATCGTCGGTGCTGATCAAGGCATCCAGTCCCCTTCCCAGTTTGTTTTTTATTGCCATAGTATAATCAGCTTACTTGTTTTTGCGTATAATTTCCAGGGCCAGTTGTATGTGGTCGATAGCCCCTTTGGAGTCGGCATCGTAGAGCATTACCGGCTGCCCGTGGCTGGGTGCGACACTCAGAGTGACGTTGCGTTGAATGACTGTTTTGAACACCAGGCCCTGAAAATGCCGGCGTACTTCTTCGGCTACTTGTCTGGCCGAACGCAGACGCTGGTCGTACATGGTCAGCAAAAAGCCTTCAATTTCGAGGCCGGTATTCAGCCGGCTCTTAATAATTTTGATGGTATTGAGCAATTTACTGATACCCTCCAGGGCAAAATATTCGCATTGCACCGGAATCAAGACCGAATCGGAGGCGGTCAGACAATTGACGGTAATAAGCCCCAGCGAGGGGGAGCAGTCAATCAGAATATAATCGTAGGAAGCCTTGAGCGGATGCAACACGGCCGATAAAATCTTTTCCCGGTTTTCCATGTTGATCATTTCCAGCTCTGCTCCCACCAGGTCGATGTGCGAAGGCAGTACATCGAGGTATTCGATGGCCGTTTTATGTATCCCTTCGGCAGGGCTGGCACCGTCAATCATACATTCGTAAATACTGGTGCTTACCTTCCTGATGTCTATGCCCAGTCCCGACGAAGCATTGGCCTGTGGGTCTGCATCAACCAGCAAGACCTTTTTTTCCTGCACGGCCAGCGAGGCGGCCAGGTTGATGGCAGTGGTGGTTTTGCCCACACCGCCTTTTTGATTGGCTAATGCTATAATTTTTCCCATAAACGGAAGCTGATTTTTCGAAAATGCAAAGATAGAAAAAATTCTTGTCTCCGTCTTTTCTTTAAGCAAAATCCATGCCGCCTTGCTTTAGGATTCTTTAGGTCAAGTAGTTGTAAATCAGTTCTGCTGTTCGGGCAGCAGCTCCCGGCTCTCCCAGTTTTTTACGCATAAGGCCGTAAGCCTCTTGCATTTCCGGTTCAAAGGACGGCTTATATAAAATTTTGTCCAATTCGGTTTTGAGCCGTTCATAATTGTATTCGTTGGCAACCAGTTCTGCTACCAGCTCTTTTTCGGCAATCAGGTTGACCAGCGAGATAAATGGGGTGCGAATCAGGTATTTGCGCCCTATTTTATTCAAAAAACCGCCTATTCTCAAAGCATAACAAACAACCTGAGGCACTCCGAACAAGGCTGTTTCCAGGGTGGCCGTGCCCGAAACCACCAGGGCGGCCTTGCTTTGTGCAAGCAAATAGTAGGTTTCGTCGTAAACCAGGCGGCAATCGTAGTTTTCGATAAAGGAGTCGTAATAATCTTTATCTATGCCCGGAGCGCCGGCCAATACAAGCTGGTAATCAGGATATGTGGCAGCAACGCGGAGCATCAGGGGCAGGTTGTCTTTGATTTCCTGTCGCCGGCTGCCGGCCAGCAAAGCAATGATTGGTTTCTGTCCCAGCTGATGCTTTTCGCGCCAGCTTTTCAAATCGGGACTGCTGTTTTTGAAGGCTTCAACGCTGTCCAGGCTGGGATTGCCCACATAATGAATTTCGTAGTTTTTTTGGGCATAATAGGCTTTTTCAAAGGGGAGTATGGAATACAGCCGGTCGATGTCTCTGCGAATGTTGCGAATGCGGTAGCCTTTCCAGGCCCAGAGTTTGGGCGATATGTAATAATGTATGGGAAGTTGAGGCCTCTTTTTCTTGATGTAAGAGGCTATGCTCAGGTTGAATCCCGGATAATCGATCAGAATGAGCACATCGGGCTGCCAGCTCAGGATGTCTTTTTTGCAGACTCTCATATTGCGGAGCAGGCTCCGGGCATGAAGGATTACCGGCAGGATGCCCATATAAGCCATCTTTTTGTAATGGATCAGCGGTGTTCCTCCCAGGGCGGCCATTTTGTCTCCTCCCAAAAAGCGGAATTCGGCCTTGGGGTCTTTTTCGACTAAGGCTGCCATCAGCCTGGCGGCATGCATATCGCCCGAAGCTTCGCCGGCAATCAGGTAGTATCTCATAGTTTCAAAGATTCGTCAGCTCTAAATTTATTGGCTCAAAGATTCCAGGCTTGCAGTTGGCTTATCAGGGAATGATTGGTTACATCAATGTTGGAGGGTACTACCGAAATATAACCCTGGCGCATGGCCGAAAGATCGTTGTCTTCGGCTTCTTCTTCGAGGTTGAGGAATTTGCCGGTCAGCCAGTAGCGCTTGGCATTGTTGGGATGCGAACAGGGAATAAACTCTTCGACCCAGCGCCCTTTGCCCTGGCGACATATTTTGGTTCCTTTGATCTGCCCGTGGTTGGGAATGTTTACGTTGAGGCAGACCCCGTAAGGCAGGCCTTTGTCGAGCACCGCCTGCACAATGTTGCGAATATGGGGCAGGGCAGGCTCAAAATTGGCTTCGGCTTTGTGGTCGTCAATGGAAAAACCTATCGAAGCAAAGCCGGCCATGCAGCCTTCGAGTACGGCTCCCATGGTGCCTGAATAATGGATGGCAATGGAGCCGTTAAAGCCGTGATTGATGCCGGCTATAATCAGATCGGGTTTACGTTCATCGGTCAACAGATTCAGGGCCAGCTTGATGCAGTCAACCGGTGTGCCGTTGCTGGAATATTGCACAAGACCTTCTTCTTTTGAAACCAGCTTGCAGCTTAATGGCTCCTTCAGGGTAAATGCGGTAGACATACCGGAACGTTCGGTTTCGGGGGCCATTACCAGTAAATCACCTAAAGGTCGCAATACTTCTATAAGGCAACGTATGCCCGGAGCAAGTATGCCATCATCGTTTGAAATCAAAAACAAAGGTCTCATAAGCTTAACAGAAAGAATAGGCGCAAAGGTAGTTAAAAAAAAACGTAGATTCTTTTGTCAGAACCGAAAATTCGCCGTACTTTTGCAGGCCAATTCTCTATGGTTTTTCATAAGATTTTAGTTCATAAGGAATTAAGTTCGAAGACCTTGGGGTTTGTGTGTTTTATTAGATAATTAATTAACAATTAAAATCCAAAGAAGCAGTGGACAGTTTGAGTTACAAGACCATTTCTGTTAACAAGGCAACGGCACAAAAAGAATGGGTTGTAGTTGATGCAACCGATCAAGTGTTGGGACGTTTGGGGACGAAGGTTACCAAGTTGCTGAGAGGTAAGTACAAACCAAGCTTTACACCCCATGTGGATTGTGGTGACAATGTCATCATCATCAATGCGGATAAAGTCAGGCTTACCGGTTTAAAATGGAATGATCGCATTTATTTGCGCCACACGGGATATCCGGGTGGGCAGAGAAAGTATACTCCGGCAATGTTAATGGCCAAAGAGCCTTTAAGTTTGTACCGGAAAGTGATTAAGGGTATGCTACCCAAAAACCGTTTGGGCGAAGCAGTAATTAACAATTTGTATGTGTATGCAGGAAGCGAACATCCTCATCAGGCACAAAATCCGAAGGCAATCGATTTAAACTCACTTAAATAATTATGGAAGTAGTAAATGCAATAGGAAGAAGAAAGGCAGCGATTGCCCGTGTGTTTGTTACCGAAGGAAACGGAACCATCAGTATCAACAAAAAGGATCTGTCGGTGTATTTTCCCTCCAGTATTCTTCAATATGTGGTTAAACAGCCGCTAAACAAACTGGAAGTTGACGGGAAATACGACATCAGCGTAAGCCTCAAAGGAGGCGGATTCAAGGGACAAGCCGAGGCTTTGCGCCTGGCTATTGCCCGTGCTCTTGTCAAGATCAATCCCGACGACAAGTCTGCTCTGAGATCTGAAGGCTTTATGACCCGCGATTCCCGCATTGTGGAACGCAAAAAACCGGGTCGCCCCAAAGCAAGGAAAAGATTCCAGTTCAGCAAGCGTTAATATTTTGATACCACTGCTCAATAATAAAGAAGCGTTTAGTATCTAAATGGTCAGGACTTCCGGCTAAGGCCGAGAACTACCGGACGATTGAATGAGCCCCAAAAGAATGTAAACGAATTTAATTAACCAACATGTCAAGAACTAATTTTGATCAATTACTGGAAGCCGGAGTGCACTTCGGACACCTCAAAAGAAAATGGAACCCCGCCATGGCTCCGTACATCTTTATGGAACGCAACGGCATCCACATTATAGACCTGCACAAAACAGTTGTCAAACTGGACGAAGCCGCCGAAGTAATGAAAAATTTTGCCCGTTCGGGAAAGAAGATTCTCTTTGTAGCCACCAAAAAACAGGCCAAAGACATTGTTTCCGAAATGGCAGCTTCCGTCAATATGCCTTATGTTATCGAACGTTGGCCCGGAGGAATGCTCACCAATTTCCCCACCATCCGCAAGGCAGTCAAGAAAATGTCTACCATCGACAAAATGTCTACAGACGGCACTTTTGGCAATTTGTCCAAAAGAGAACGTTTGCAGATTGCCCGCAAAAGAGCCAAACTGGAAAAGAACCTGGGCAGTATTGCTGACCTGAACAGATTGCCTTCGGCTTTGTTCGTGATTGATGTCATGAAAGAACAAATTGCTGTTCACGAAGCCAATCGTCTGGGTATTCCCGTCTTTGCCATGGTCGATACCAATTCCGATCCTTCCAACATCGATTTTATCATTCCCGCCAACGACGATGCTACCAAATCCATAGAGATTGTAATGTCAACGGTTTGTGCCGCAATTTCCGAAGGTTTGGAAGAACGCAAGGTCGATAAAGCGGATGCCGATGCTGCAGCTGCAGTAACAGAAGACGAAGACACCGCCGAAAATGCATCCCGCCGCGAACGTCGTTCTAAAACGGCCCGCCGCGAACGCATCCAAAAAGAAGACGAGGAAGCGCTGAAAGCAAGGGTTGCCTCGAAGTTTATGAAAGATGACGAAGAATAGTCAGCTCACATTCCGTTTTTTTTAAGCGGCAATGACGATTATTTTAATTAAAAGACAGAACAATTATGGCAGTAACTATGGCAGAAATCTCGAAGCTTCGTACTATGACCGGAGCCGGGATGATGGATTGTAAGAATGCGCTTGTCGAAGCGAACAACGATATGGAAAAGGCGATTGAAATCATTCGCAAAAAAGGTCAGGCTATTGCTGCCAAGCGCAGCGACAGGGAAGCTTCCGAAGGTTGCGTCCTGGCTGGCTGCAAAGATGACTTTGCCGCTATTGTGGCCCTGAAATGCGAAACCGATTTCGTAGCCAAAAACGAAGATTTTATTGCTCTGACTCAGTCTATACTGGATTTGGCTTTGGCAAACAAGCCCGAAAACCTCGAAGCCCTGCAAGCCTGCATTATCGATGGCAGAACAGTTACCGATCTGGTCACTGAACGCAGCGGTATTACCGGTGAAAAAATGGAATTGGGTTATTACGAATGTGTAAAAGCTGCTTCTGTGATGCATTATATTCATCCCGGAAACAAGCTGGCAACCATCGTAGGTTTCAACAAAGAGCCCGAATATCAGGTGGCCCGTGACGTAGCCATGCAAATAGCCGCCATGAGTCCGGTGTCGCTTGACAGGGATTCGGTTCCCGCCAAAATAGTGGAACAAGAACTCGAAATCGGCCGCGAAAAAGCCCGCGAAGAAGGCAAACCCGAAAACATGCTCGACAGAATTGCCCAGGGCCGTCTGAATAAATTTTATCAGGAGTCCACATTGCTGGAACAAGCTTTTATCAAAGATGGTAAGATTTCGGTAGCCCAGTATCTTAAAAGTGTAGACAAAGACTTGGCTCCTGTAGACTTTAAGCGTGTTACACTGAACCAGGAATAAGA
>JAAZGQ010000236.1 GCA_012511135.1 Bacteroidales bacterium
ATGAATGATTTTTTTTGCTCCCTTCGTTGCGTAACTCAATAAATTTTCTTTTCTTTGCAGCCGTTTTGCGTAACCGCTGTCGAGTATAGTGAGGCTCGGGAATGTTGCGTCATTTCTAATGACTAAAAGAGTATTTATCATGGACTTGATTAAAGTTGCCGAAGAAGCCTTTGCTACCGGCAAAGTTCATCCAAAATTCAAAAGCGGTGACACCGTAACTGTTGCTTATCGTATTAAAGAAGGTAACAAAGAACGTATTCAGAATTATCGCGGTGTTGTTATCAAAATCAACGGCAGCGGCAGCAAAAAACGTTTTACCTGCCGGAAAATGTCTGAAAATATTGGAGTTGAAAGAATTTTCCCCCTGGAATCACCTTTTATTGAATCCATTACCGTAAACAAGGTCGGTAAAGTGAGAAGAGCCAAGTTGTATTACCTCAGAGCTCTGACCGGGAAAAAAGCCCGCATCAAATAAAAAAGATTCTAAGGGCGCTCTATTCCATACAGAAAAGCAACCGGCGCAAGGCGGTTGCTTTTTTTGTCTGTAATCAAACCTTTGCCTGTTTTTGCCATGAAAAAAAGCTTCGTTTTCCCCTTCCTGTGTTGTTTGTTGATCCATCTGAGCAGCTTTGCTCAGGAAAATCAGCCTGAACAAACATCTGCAGAAGACAAGGCCATTCAACACATGACAAGCCAACTACGGGCTTTCCCCCAGGAAAAAGTATACCTGCACCTCGACAAAGCATACTATTCAGCCGGAGATACCATCTGGTTTAGGGCTTATATGGTACATGCCACTCTGCATCAGCCCATGGCTTACAGCCGGTATATCTACGTAGAACTGATCAACGACAGTAAACAGGTAGTCTCCAGAATCAAAGTAAGGCCCGAAGAAGGCTGCTTTTACAGCCAGTTGCCCATTAAAGCAGATATTGCGCCCGGAAAATACCACCTGAGAGCCTTTACCAATTATATGCGCAATATGGAAGAAGACTACTTTTTTCATAAAGAACTTTACATTGGCAATCTTATCACCTCAAAAGAGGAGACAGGCCTGAGTGAAAATTCCCTTCCCGGACAGGCTGTTGCCACAACTAAGGAACAGGCTCCGCAAGAAAACAGACTGAGTTATGATGTCCGGTTTTTCCCCGAAGGAGGCCATCTGATTACCGGCAATATGCAAACCATTGCCTTCAAGGCTATAGACACTGAGGGCTGGGGAACCGAGGTACACGGCCGTATCCTTAAAAACGGAAAAGACGAAATCTGCACATTCAAAAGCAGCCACCTGGGTATGGGTTACTTTGGGCTTTATACTGAACCCGGCTGTCAATATACTGCTGTTTGCGAAAACGAAGCCGGAAAATCACTCACAATTGACCTGCCCCAAGCCACCGACTCCAGCTATTCTCTAAGTATCAACCAATTACCTGACAGGATGCATTTAAGCGTTTTAACGCCATACGGACAGCCTTTGGAAGAAGAATTGTCGGTTTTAGTCCATATGCGCGGCATGCCCCTGTTTAAATCCAAAGTCTCTGCCGGCACCAATTTATTAAGCCTTCCCA
>JAAZGQ010000237.1 GCA_012511135.1 Bacteroidales bacterium
ACAGCGATAGTATCGTGAATCTGGCGGACTTTGCCTACTTTGCCGGCGTATGGGACATGCCATCCAATAACGAATCCAATTTTTACTACCTGCACGACGCCTTAGGTTCGGTCAGAGGCATTGTTGGCGGCAGATTCAATCGTGAATCCGACCGTGAATTTTACAATTATGACGTTTACGGCAAGAGCGCTGATACTTCCGCTGTCGGCAATCCATTACGCTTTGCAGGCTATCGTCTCGACGTTGAAACAGGATTGTACCACACGCCGTTTCGAACCTACGACCCCGAAACTGGTCGATGGTTGCAGTTCGATCCGATAAACACCTACGATTCAATGAACCTCTATGAGTATGCGATTAGTAATCCTGCTTTGCTGATAGACCCGTATGGGTTGTTCTCACGGCAGCATGATCGCCCGGCATGGACCGTCGGCTTAAACAGGCCTTGGTCATACTTTTCGCAAGAAACCGCCCAAGAACGAGAAAGCTACCGCAGACAAAAAGAGATCATGGATCGTCTCTATGCCGAAGCTCAAAGTTTTGCCAATCAGAATAAAGATTATCTGGAAAAACTGGGCGAATGCTGCGGCTTGGGATTGGAATTTGCTGTTGCCGTTGATCTGGGTATTAAGCAAGGAACATTAAACACGATCAACGGCATTCAGGATTCCGTGATTGCAATGCCGAATATGTTCGTCGGTATTTATAACTCCGGTATCTGGCTTCAAAAGCAGGGAGACCGCCTGGGTAATTATTTGACAGGCTCCGGCTCCTTTGATTCGAGTCAATGGGATGCGTTTTACAGTCCCTATATTCATTCACCGGATTGGTCAAAAAATGCGATCATTCAAGAAAGTGATTTTGCGCATGGAGCCAGTAAGTTCTTGGGCGGAAATGCCGCGGTTATCCTCATCACAGTTGGGGCAAATTCTGTGTTTAACAGTTCAGCTAAAGCAATGCAGAGTGCAAATTGTGCAGGCAAATGTACTGCTGCTTCGGATGACATATATAAAGGAGTAAAAGATGCGTCACGTTATTTACAAGAGCAAGGTGTGCCGAGGATATACAGAAAACAAATATTAGAATCTTTTGATGTCAGAACTATCAATTTGAGAGAGGCTGGCCTTGGAGAATACGGCCTAAGATATTATGATGACATAAATGCTTTTGCAAAGGGAAGATATTTGTTTGACACTTTTCCTGCTTCTCGTCAAGGGCTCGCCTTGCCTCCAGAATGGAATCAAATGACATACCTTAAGCAGTGGAGAGTTAAGTCAGGAACGATTTTCATTGAAGGTAGAGTTGCCCCACAAGGAGCGAACTATTCTGGTGGAGGGATGCAGAAATATATTTTAAACCCCCAAACGAATCTACTGGAGCCGTAAAAATGAAAAATGAAATTACAAAACTTATTGGATATGCTGAAAGAGCAATCGAAGAAGTTAACAAGGAACTGCTAAAGGATGAAAAAAATAGTCAGTTGATAAAGATCAAAAATAATTTAGAAAATGTAAAAAAAGAGGCTGTTTCGAATGCAATAAGTGGAAATTACAGAGGCATATCGAGAATAATCCTTGACTCTTGGGATTTTACGTCCAAGCTTGGAGATTTAATTCTAAATGTTGACACTCTATATAAGTCGCTGTCTAAATGATTCTAACTTGCTCCGTAATAGCTCATCGATTCATGGGTCGTTAAAATGGGCAAAATATTTTCGAGTGGAAATTGCTCTTTGAAAAGTGAATAATTATTGGGTGTAATAGCTCATCGATTCATTGGTCGTTAAAATGGGCAAAATAAAGCGGTTGCAGTGACGAATTTGAGTGGTATGTGAAACGAGATTTCGCGGAAATGTCAACGAAAAATATGACTTGGCCCATCAAATGCGCAAAAATTCAGAGCGGATGCGCAAAGTCTCTGCTTTTTACGAAACGCTCTATAATACGATTCTCGTATCGACAAA
>JAAZGQ010000238.1 GCA_012511135.1 Bacteroidales bacterium
ACGCTATTCACGAGAAAATTCAGCCCCTGAAAAATTACATTCCCAAAGAAAATTTTTCAAATTCTCAACAAATTATTAGGAATAAGCAAGGAGTTTAGTATATTTGCGGTCAGAAAGTCGTTTCCGAAAATCAGTTAATGATTAATGAACCTTGTAAGCTTTAGAATTAAATATCTTAGAAACCTTGACAAACAGCAGTACAAGCATAGATAAACATACAAGTAAGATGCCGGATTAGCCGGGGTTCTATTTAATAAGGAAAAACAGAGCTTATATTTTTGAAGAAAGACTTTTTGCATAAACATTCAAAACAATGAAAATAGTAAACGTAAACGCCCATTTACATACGCCCTATTCCTTTAGTGCTTTCGAGAGCCTTAACCAGGCTCTCGACCTGGCGCTGGAGCAGGAGGTCAGGGTGGTCGGCATCAACGACTTCTATTCTATGGACGGTTATGAACTCTGGGAGCAGGAATGCCGTAAGCGTTCGCTCTGCCCTTTGTTCAACATAGAATTTATCGGCCTCAACCAGCAGGATCAGGCCAGAGGCATTCGGGTGAACGACCCCAACAACCCCGGACGCACCTACATCAGCGGCAAGGGCCTCAAATGTCCGCCTTCGCTGCCGGAGCCCTTTGCTTCGGAGCTCAGTCGGGTCAGGGCAGAGTCCAACGCCCAGGGCAAGGCTATGTGTGCCAAACTCAACGAATTGCTCAACAGCCTGCAGTCGGGTATCCGGCTCGATTACGGGCAGATCCTCAGGGAGATGACTCAGGGCAACATCCGCGAGCGGCATTTGGCCAAGGCTTTGCGTATCAAGGTCTGCGAAGCAGCAAAAGCCGGAGCCGACAAAGCTGAAGCCAATGTAACAGCAGAGCAGGCAAGGGATGCCGGCGGAGAAGTCGCCACAAAAATAGCGGCCCTGTTTCAGCAAATCTTCGGAGGCAAAGCCCTCAAGTCTGATATCAACGATCATGCAGCCGTCGAGAACGAAATCCGCGGCAATTTGCTCAAGGCCGGCGGCGCTGCTTTTGTGCCCGAAGACCCCAGGGCTTTTTTGCCGGTGGACAAAGTCTGCAACATCATACTGGCTGCAGGCGGTATTCCCACCTATCCATTTTTGGCCGACGACCCCCGGGGCGGGTATACCGACTTCGAAGGCGACCTGGAGCAGGTAGCCAAAAATCTGCGCGACAGGGGTTTTTATTCGGTGGAATTCATCAGCACCCGCAACGATCTGCATTTGCTCGAGAAATACGCCGTTTACCTCTACGAACTTGGATTTATTGTCACTTTGGGCAGCGAACACAACAGTCCCGCCATGGAGCCGATACTTTTGTCGGCCCGTCACGGACAGCCGCTGAGCGAACGCCTGCGCGAAATTAATTACAAAAGCGCCTGCGTGCTGGCAGCTCATCAACACCTGGTCCGTCAGGGCCTGGAGGGCTATCTGGATGAAGACGGCCGGGCTCATGTGGATAAACGCGAAGAATACATCAAGCTGGGCAACCAGCTCATTCGTTCCATTACCGGGCAATAAGCCCGGAAAAAATGCGTAAGTATGGACTCTTTTTTTCTAATCTATCAAATATTAATGCCATGAAAAAAATCGATCAA
>JAAZGQ010000239.1 GCA_012511135.1 Bacteroidales bacterium
CCTGTGAATAAACCACCCTTCGAGATCCCTGTAATTGAGCTCTTTTTGAATTAGGGCATCTCTTGCCTGGGCGTATATGACAACTCAGGCAGCATTCGATTCTGCCGAAGCTCCTTGGGTTTATTCTTGCAACAGCCCCTTGCTGAATTGGTAGACTTCTACGAGCTTCCCGTCTGAATCCCAGTGAGTAGACGGTCCCTCGGCTACATACCCATAGAAAGCACGATTCAGGTCTCTGGCCTGAGGCTGAATGTTCCAGGTAGATTCTACCCTCTTGTTGCCATTCGGCCAGTACTGAGTCCAGACACCGGTCTTAGCAATCAAATCGCGTTGCCATTTCCACTCAATCTTCCCGTTTTTGTCGTAATAAAACTCTTCGCCCGATTTGCGACCGTTTTCATAGACCACCACGTGCTGAATCGCGCCGTTTTCGTAATAATCGGTCGTCTCCCCATGCAGTAAATACCGGCCATTGGGGCAAATGCGTGCACTCCAGGCCGACTTTAAGCGGCCGTCTGTATAATTATCGGTAAAACTCTTTATTTCACCACCTTCCGATTCCGGGGTGATTTCAGCCAGATCGGACCAGATCCAGGCTTCGTTCAGTTCGTAATGAATGGGAGGAAAGTTGGCCGTGGTCAGAATATGAATTACCCCATTGGGCGCCTGACGTGCAGTTGAATAGCCCAGCGATCCGTGTGGAGGACGATGGCGTTGCGGCAACTGAACCGGGAGCGGTTTGATATGCCAGGTCTGACCGTTGTCTTTGGAAATGCCTACCACAGCATCGTTCCCGTATTTCCAGCCAGCAGGAGGAGCGATATTCTTCTTGTGCATGTAGGAATCTGTCACATAAAGCAAATTTCCCGAAGCCAGACGAATCATGGAGGGACGCTGAACACTGCCTAAGGGAGGGAAGGGCGAAGCCGTCCCTTTTTCCCAGCTTGCACCCCAGTCGTGCGAAATGTTCCGGACATTCCAACCCTCGATATCAGCATTTTTTCCACCCTGTGCAAGCAGGGTTCCTTTATCGTCCAAAGGCAGTATGGTTGAATGCCGGCTGCCGGTTCTTCCACCCATGTCTTTCCAGCTTTTCCCCTCATCGGCACTGTACCATAAAAAACTTTCACTATCAGTTCCGTCAGAAACAATATAAATACCACCCCGGGGATCGCGGAAGGCATTTACAACCGGTTGAGCCGTAAAGTCTGATGCAGCCGTATCGAGCTGAGGAACAGAAAAAGTCCACGAAGCACCGTTGTCTGTAGAAACAGCGATTTTGAAGGGGACATAATCGGAGATGTATCTGCCTCCTCCAAAAAACCATATCTTGCCCTTGTCGTTCCATAACAAGCCTGACTGGTCGTTACCAAACTGCGTATCAAAAAAGACTTCAGGCATGTCCCAGTCTTCCGAACCGTAACGAAGTCTTGCCTGCACAAAGGTGGCAGCCGTATCGTTTTCGCTTTTACCGGCAGGCGAACTGAAATACACAGCCAGGGCATCACCGTTGGGCATAATCTCAAAACCCGGCGAATGATTGTGGTGATACACTCCATGCTCCATTCCGGTAAGAGTGGCCTGCTCTGCAGGTGTATATGCAGGAGGAATCGGAATGGCAAAACGCACCGTAAAATAGGGTTGATTTGCATCCGGGCCATAAGCTGCCTGGGTGTTTGTTTGTTTAACGACCGATTGATTGAAAGGGACTTTCTCCCTTTCGGCAATTACAAAATGGATCAGGCTTGCCGAATCACCCAAAGCGCAGGTGTTTTCACCGGCCCTAAACTGAGAAGCCTTTACATACAGCGTATCTTGCCGCAAATTCGCCCACTGATTGTTTTTTTTTGAGGAACATCCTGTCGTGCAGATTATGAAGGATATAATCCAGATCGATTGAAAAAGATATTTCATAACATGTCATTGTTTTGTTTTCTGCTGATCACAGCTCTTGTTGCCCCTGTCACTCCCTTTCCTTAGCAATCTGCTCCAGTGATTTTCCCGAAGTATCCGGCATAAAAAAGAAACCGACAGCACCGCTGATCAAAAGGAATATCGTCAATAAACCTGCTACCGGCCCTATTCCTGTCTTTGCCAACACCGGGACAAAGAAGCTCCAGACCCCAAGTATCGTCCGGCTGATGCCAAAGGTTATACCTTGTGCCGAGCCTCTTAACATCGTGGGAAAAAGTTCCTGGCTGAATACCTTGTAAAAGGCTTCGCCTGCCAGTGCCGCACCGGAGGAAAACATCAGAATATTGATGATTATCACCGGTATGGTAAAAGGCATAAAAAGAAACAGACTATAAGCTACCACTTGCATAACAGCTCCAATACCCCAAAGCCATTTTCGGGTTTTGAAACTGCGGTCGGAATAACGCATAAAGACCAAATAGGTCATTACTATAGATATTAGAAAGCCTGCACTCGAAAGACCGACACTCAGAGCCTGCGAAGAATCCGCATTGAGTGTTTTGATAATATAGGGATTAAAAATGCCGGCCGTGCCTGCCGCCAGGTTCCAGAAGAGATAAATAACAGCTGTATAAACCATTCCCTTAAAATTGGAGCCTTTCAAAAGTAAACGCAACTGGCTGCCTTTGGTCTTGACAGCTTTGGTCCAACGGGCCGATTCGGCCAGACTGCGTCTCAAATACCAGGTAACCAGGGCCACCACAAACAAATGCATAAAAACAATACGAATACCCATAACTCCAAGGTCTGCCAAAAACATGGCTGACCAAAGCACCACCACAGGACCAAAAGACCAGGCCACCTGAGTAAAACCAAGCAATTTACCGCGCGCTTTATCTGGAGCCGCCTCGCCTACAAAGGCCAAAGAGGTGGGCACATCAGCGCCCACGGCTACTCCAATGATAAAGGTGCCGATGAACAACATGGCCGCGTTGAAGGAAAAAACAATCAACAAGATTCCCAGGGCGTATACCAGCAAATCGAATTGATAAATGCGCTTACTGCCCAGTTTATCGCCCAGCCTTCCGCCAATAACCGATCCTATAGCACAACCCACCGCGTTAGGCCCGATGGCGGCCAATAAACCGACTGCGGTATTTGACAAATTAAGATATGATTGAAACAAGGCTAATCCTGCTCCCAGCGCCACGATTGAACCGGCATCCAGATAAGAAGCCATCCCTGCCAAAGCGGAGGCTTTCCATTGTTCTTTAGTAATCTTTTCCGGATGGGATTGCTTCTCTTTCAACTCCGCAAGATCCTTGTTGCTTATTTCTGACATACTCTTCTCGATTAAAAATTATTAAATTAATTGTTTATTACTGATTTGTGTGCCACAAATTCCCAGCTGCCTGAACCCAGTTCAATCATGAATTGACGCTCGCCTTCTTTTTTTATTCCCAGGATTTGTTGCGTGCTATAGGAATGACTTAATTCCTCTGCCTTCAAATAGATGGTCGCTGAGGTATTGACAGGTATGCTGAATTTATAAATCACCTCTTCTCCTTTTATCTCCCAGGATGAGAGCAAAAGCCCGTACATTGTTTTCAAACTTGCCCTGGCGTAATTTAATTGCTTTGTCGGGCAGGGCTTAATGATGCTATGTTTGTAGCCCGGCTGCAGAGGATCGATATTCAGGCCTGCCACAGTACTGTAGAGCCATTGGCCTACCGCACCGTAAGCGTAATGATTGAAGGAATTCATTCCCACGGTTTGAAAAGAACCGTCGGGTTTGATGCCATCCCAGCGTTCCCAGATGGTGGTGGCTCCCATGGTAACGGGATAAAGCCAGGAGGGATAACGTTTGTTGAACAACAATTGATAGGCCAGGTCGGGATAATCGTTGTCGCTCAGCACCCGGCAAAGTAAGGGAGTGCCTAAAAAGCCGGTGGTCAGATGGCCAAAATAACGGACATCGTCTGCCAGACGTTTTGCCATTGCCTCCCGCTCTTCGTCGGGTATCAGACCAAAGCCCAGGGCCAACACATAGGCAGTTTGAGTCCCCGAAATCAATCTTCCGTTTGGGGTAATAAACTCCTGGTGAAAAGCCTCTTTTATCTTGGGCAAAAGGCCGGCATAACGCTCAGCATCTTCCTTCTGCCCCAGGAGAGAAGCGATCTTGCTCATCAGGGAAGTGGTATGATAAAAATAAGCTGTAGCGATCAGGTCTTTTTCGGTATGGGCACCGGCGTAACCGTAATCGGGAGCATTGTAATTGTAGGTGTAATATTCAGCAAAAGACAACCAGTCCCCAAAATGGAAACCATAATCAAAGATGTAGCGGGAACCCGAATGCCTGATCATGTATTCCTCCCAGGCTTTCATCGATTCGTACTGGTTCTCGAGTATTTGAAGGTCTCCGTAAGATTGATAAACAGTCCATGGAACGATGACGGCAGCATCTGCCCAACCTGTGCCTCCAAATCCATCGGACCAGCCGGTGCCTCCTCCGTCTTTGAGGATATTGGGAACCACCCAGGGGACATTTCCGTCTTCTTTTTGGTCGAGCTGCAAATCCTTCATCCATTTGGTAAAGAAAGCTCCGGTATTTCTGTTGAAACAGGCAGTGGGAGCAAAGGCCTGAGCATCGCCCGTCCAGCCCAGACGTTCATCGCGCTGGGGACAATCGGTGGGAACATCCAGAAAGTTGCCCCGCAGCCCCCATTGAATATTTTGTTGTAAGCGATTGATCAAGAGGTCGGAACATTCAAACTCTCCGATTTCTTCCATATCGCTGTGCACTACACGGCCCTCGATATCGTCCAGGCAAATTTCTCCCGAATATCCGCTGAGGCGCAGGTATCTGAAACCGTGAAATGTAAAACGGGGTTCGTATTCTTCTATGCCTTCTCCTTTGAAAATATAGGCATCTTCGGCCTTGGCTGCCCTAAGGTTGTCGGTGTAGAAATTCCCTTCCTGATCCAGGACTTCGGCATGGTGTAATACGATGGCCTGTCCCCGCTCTCCCTTTAAACGAAAACGCACCCAACCCACCAGGTTTTGTCCGAAATCGAAGACCAACTCTCCGCGGGGAGTTACGAACTTCTTAATGGCTTTGATAGTTTGGGTAATTCGGACAGGCTCTCCTTCCGTTGGAACCAGCACCTTGCCTGACTGATTCAATGTATTTACTTTTTCCCAGTTGGAATCATCAAATCCCGGGTTTGCCCAACCGGCGATTTCAAGCCTGGCATCGTAAAGCTCCCCATTATAAATGTCTGATTTCAAGATGGGTCCCTTGCTGCTTTTCCAGGATTGATCACTCAAAATATATTCTTTGGAACCATCTTCGCAGGTGATTTCCAATTGAGCAATCAAGCCGGCCTTATCGCCATAAAGATTACGCTTGCCCTGAAACCCAAAAAAGCCGCGATACCAACCGTCACCAACGACGACTCCCAGAGCATTCTTGCCCTGCTTCAACAAAGCCGTCAAATCATACACCTGGTACTGAATGCGCTTATTGTAAGTAGTCCAACCCGGATTGAAATAGTCCTTGCCAACTCTGGACCCATTTATGTAAAGTTCGTATAAACCCAGAGCCGAGGCATAGATCCTGGCCTTGACCACTTGTTTGTTTACATTAAATTCTTTTCTGAAAAAGGGACAGGGATTGGACTGTGAGCGATCTTCTTCCCAGCCGGGGCTGATCCAGGCGGCTCTCCATTCGCCTGAAGTCAACAGGCCCGCTTCCCAGTAGGCCGTTTCATCGGAACTGGCCTGATTGCCCTGATTATCCCATACAGTGACTTGCCAGTAAAGCCTCTGTCCTGAAACCAACTGAGGCCCCTCGTATTTGACAAAAACAGACTGTGCGGACGTAACGACATCGCTGTCCCAAACTAATTGATCGTTTTTCAATGCTTCGGGAGTGGAGGCTACTTTAATTCTGTATGCGGTCTGAAGGCTGTTTTCTTTTTTGGCATCCAATTCCCAGGACAAGCGGGGATTGGAGCTTATTATCCCCAGGGGATTGATTTTGTATTCTGTCCTTAAGTTTTTGACATTCATTTTTATATTCAATTAATGTTTATCTCAGGTATTTGAAAAGCTTTTCCCAGTCCGAGATCAAAGCCTGCTACCGGTTAGGACTGAAGCATAGCCTGAATGTC
>JAAZGQ010000240.1 GCA_012511135.1 Bacteroidales bacterium
AACAAATTCAATCCGGCTGAGTCGGTTTTTTCCAGATAAGTGGCTACACCGCCAATTTGTACCCCGTCTATGAATTCCTCGGCTTTGACACCCATAACATCCATCGACATTTGGCAGGCGATGAACTGTGCGCCATTGTCCAGAGCTGTTTGAATCATATCTTCAAGGGCATCGATTTGTTTGTTGCGCATAATCATTCGCATCATTTTACTACCCATGCCTGCCATGTTCAGCTTGGAAAGTCCAAGCTTGCGACTGGAGCCGGGCAACATCATACCAAACATTTTTCCGAAGAAGTCTTTTTGAACCTTGGGTTTGCGCTGGCGTTTGATGACGTTCAGTCCCCAGAAAGTAAAAAAGATAGTGACTTTCTTGCCCGAAGCCAAAGCACCGTTGGCAATGACAAAAGTGGCCAGGGCTTTGTCCAGGTCGTCGCTGAAACAAATCAGGGTGGCGTCTTTACTGCCGGTTTGAGCAATCTCTTGCACAGGCTTAGACTTTTTGCGGATGATTGCAGATATTTCTGCTCCACTTTGCTGAAGATCGAGCAATTCATTTCCTGTAATTTTGGCCCAGGCCTGGACATCCTTGTAAAATCCCGGATCAGATGCCGTGATACGGAAAGATTCTCCTTCGCTTAGTTCGTCCATAGAGGATTTCAACTTAAGTACCGGTCCGGGACATTTTAATCCGCAGGCATCTATAAGCTTCAGGTTCCCGATGTTGGTGGCGGCGGAAACCGTGGCAGTCTTTTTGCCTTGGTAAATCATGTCGTCGTGTCCGATGTAATCTCCTTCAAAAATGTCTTCGTTGCTTTGTCTCTGACTGGCAGTCTCGTAGGTTTTAAGTCCTCCGGACAGGTTGTATACTTCCCTGTATCCTTTTTGCACAAGAATGCGGCAGGCAACGTGTGCTCTGAGGCCAACACTGCAAAAAACAATGATTTTTTTGTCTTTTGGAATTTCTTCCAGATGCTCTCTGATTTCGTCCAATGGAATATTGACAGCTCCTTCTATGCTACCGAGTTCAAATTCATCGGCGGTTCGTACATCTATCAGTATATTGCCGTTTTCCCGGCAAGAAGCGATTTCTCTCCAGTTAATCGTTTTGGTGATGCCTTCCAAAATGTTTTCGGCGACCATGCCGGCAATATTTACCGGATCTTTGGCCGAAGAGAAAGGTGGAGCATAGGCGTGTTCCACAAAAGCCAGGTCGTGCACTGTGACGCCTTGTCTGAGGGCAGCAGAAAACAAATCGACTCTTTTGTCAACTCCGTCGTAGCCCACTATTTGTGCTCCCAGCAGTTTGCCGTCGCCCGGAGCAAATGAAATCTTTATTGACATCGGCAAAGCTCCGGGATAATAACCGGCATGGGAAGAAACATGAATGGTTGTGTCAAGATGGGGAATATTCATCCTGGCCAGCATTTTTCCCGAAACACCGGTGGAAGCAACCGTCAAATCGAAGACTTTGGCAATAGCCGTATTGACAGAGCCGGTATATTCCTTTTTGTTGCCCATGACCAGATTATCGGCCAGTATGCGGGCTTGCTTGTTGGCTGGCCCCGCCAGATAGGTAATCATCCTGGTGTGGGTTACAGGATTCTCAAATTCTATGGCATCTCCTACGGCATAAATATCAGGATCGGAGGTTTGTAAATACTTGTTTACCACGATGCCTCCGCTTTGACCAATTTCCAGTCCGCAGGCTTTGGCCAATTTGCTGTCTGGTCTTACGCCGATAGAAAGTACCACCATATCGGTCTCTATCTGCCTTGAAGTATCAAGTCTTGCCTGGATTTTTTCTCCTTTTTTGGAAAAAGAAACCACCGCTGTCTTTAGGTAGAATTCTACATTCTTTGTTTTAAGATGCTGATGAACCAAAGATGCCATGGAATAATCCAAAGGAGTCATCACTTGTTCGGCCATTTCAACTATAGTCACTTTGAGTCCTGCGTGATGAAGGTTCTCGGCCATTTCTAAACCAATAAAACCGGCTCCTACCACCAAGGCATGACGAGCTTTGTTTTGTTCAATGTATGTTTTTATTTTATCGGTGTCCGGCACATTGCGTAGCGTAAAAATGCCTTCCTGATTGATTCCGGGAAGCATCGGTTTTATGGGCTCGGCTCCCGGCGAAAGTATGAGCTTGTCGTAGCTTTCGGTATACTCGCTTCCTTTTTTAAGATCATTGACCAGAATTTCTTTTTTACTTCTGTCTATGGAAATCACCTCTGATAAATTCCTGACTTCCAGATTAAAACGCCGACCAAAGGATTCCGGAGTCTGTACAAATAATTCGTCTCTGTCTTTGATCACGCCTCCAATATAATAGGGCAGGCCGCAATTGGCATAAGAAATGTACTCGCCCCGTTCAAAAATAATTATTTCGCTTTTTTCGTCCAGACGTCTTAGTCTTGCTGCTGTGGTGGCTCCACCTGCCACGCCGCCGATTATTAGGTATTTCATGTGTTTTGTTTAAACTGTATATATAAAGAATATTCTTTCAAAACCACAAATATAAAAGAATTCTTCAATTCAAAGTCTGTCTGCCTGAAATTCTTTCAAAGCCCCGGAGTATTATGATAAAAGATTTGCTGATAATTTTCAATTAAGCAAGTCAGCCAGCCGAATTTTGGCTAAATTTGACGACAAATGAAATAAAAGAGAAAGATGCAGGAACTTTTGCTTGAAACGCTCAGACATGCGCTCATGATTACGGGTTTTGTCATGCTAAT
>JAAZGQ010000241.1 GCA_012511135.1 Bacteroidales bacterium
CGTGTAAACGAGAAATACAGCAATCAGGAATTGTACGACTATATTTGTACTCAGGTTAAATGTGCGGTGCGTGCCCGTTCGTTCAATCTTGGATCCTCTTTCATTCCTCCCGCTCACCCGATAGTAAAAGCCTGTAAGGCCCAAGGTCTTCCTTTGTATGGATCTCCCACGCTTTCGGATCAGGCCAGAATGCATTGTCCTTCTTTAAAATTAGGCCCAGGCCAGTCACTGCGTTCACACACAGCCGATGAATTTGTCCTGTTGTCCGAAATCCGTGAAGGGGCCGAGGTTTATTTTAATTTGCTGGACGGCTTAGAATTTCTTAATCCATAGTTCCGGATTCAGTCGCTGAGTGTCCTCCCAGATCTGAAAATGCAGGATGGTCTGGTTGGCCTGTTGTTTGTCGACAAATACTTTACCCAGTAATTCGCCGGTTTTGACCTGGTCTCCCAATTTCACTCTGACATCTTCCAGGTTGGAATAAACCGAAAGGTATTTACCATGCCTCACTATCACGGAAGCGTTCATGCCCGGCACCATAAATATTTTACTCACCGTGCCCTTGAAAACGGCTCTGGCAGAAGCTCCTGCCCGGGTTTGGATGTCGATGCCCTTGCTGTTGGTTTGTACATACTTGAGTTCCTGAAATTTTTGTTGTCCGAAATGCACGATAATGGTTCCGGGTTCATTTAGGGGGAAGGGGAGTTTGCCTTTGTTGCTGCCAAAGTCGGCCGATAATTTCTTTTCGTCTATGGTCATAGCGTAGCCGCCTTTGCTTTCGGGCTCGCTGCGCTCTTTGTCCTGGCTGGCTTTGCGGGTTTCTTCGGCAATGATTTCCTCAATTCTTTTGTCAAGACGGGCCGCCAGTTCCCGGTCTTTTTTGAGTTCGGCGTTCAGGCTTGATTCTTTCTTTTTGAGGGTATTCAGCAAGCTGTGCTTGTTTTCTTTCTCTTTGCTCAGGCGGTCACGTTCAGCCTGATGTTCAGCAAGCAGTTCTTTTTGCTGCTGATAAGCCAATTCCAGGTCGATGCGCTTTTTTTCGAGTTGTTCTTGTTTTTGACGTATTTCTTCGGCCTGCCTTCGCTGAAATTTGGTGTATTCGTTCATGTAGCGAATGCGGCGATAGCTTTGGCTCAGATTTTCGGCCGAAAAAATAAACATCAGCCTGTCGTCTGTTTTGAGCCGGGTATGCAATTGTCTTATCAGTTGAGCATATTGTTGCTGCTTGACCGACAACTGTCTCTTGAGTTCGTTGTATTCGTTTTGCAGGTTACGCAAAGACCGGGACAACTTGTTCATTTCGGTGTTCAGGCGGCTGATGTATTGTTCGGTCGATTTGATCTGATCGTTGAGAATGGTGTATTGATAGAGCAGGGCCTTGCTCGATTTCTGATTGGCGCTTAAACTTTCGTTGGCCGCTTTGATACGCTCCAATACTGCCAGCCTTTCCTGCCGGATATCTTCTATGCTTTGCTGGGCTTCGAGTGCAGCAAAGCTCAAGATCAAGAGACTGAGAAAACAATAAATTCGTCGCATTGTTAAAACTGGAGTTGATTCAAAAAGGATTCCAGACTTGTTTGTTTATAATTGCCAGGTACGGGAAAGTCAAAGGAAAGCATAGTATTGTAGGCCGGCCTGATATAATCGATTCTGAGCTCGTTTTCCGCGTTTCCTTGCTGGAAACTCAGGACTAACCTGGAAGGAAAAGAACCGAAAGTAGTGCTTTGAAACTGGCTGTAATCTACATTGACAGGAAAATCCAATACACCGCTTTTCAAGTGTGCCCGATAATATTCACCGGAGGTATTAATATAAAAATTCAGTTTTTCGTTTTGATAAGAACTGCTCAAAACCAGATCTTTATCAATCTCCTGCAATTCAAAATCCTTAGCACCGGCTTTTTTGTTGCCGGGAGCGAAAAATTGATTTGACAGTACTGCGGTGAGGGCTTTTAAAGCGTAAACGGCCTGATCATTCCCAATGTTTTGATCAGAAAGAGAGGCCTTGGCATAAGACTTCTGAAGCCGGTTCATCACAAAGACACTATCTGTAGTAAGGAGCAGGCGTCCTACCTCTATGCCCAGGAAGGGCTGAAGAGAAATCCACAGGCAACTGTCTTTTTGAATTTTTACCTGAGCAGCCAGGCTATTGGAGCCCTGAGTGGATCTAAAGTTGATGTTCACTTTTGACTCCAGCCGGTCAAATGATTTATGTTGATCCAGAATGAGTTGAATGCGCTGATAAGGATCTGTTTTTTTGAAAAGTTTTTTAGTAGGAGAACAGGCCTGAATAAAGACTAAGGCTAGTATCAACAGTATAGGTAAAAATCTTTTGAGTTGAGTAGTCATCAGTTGTCGGATAATTTATTAAGAAACATGGCCTGTCTGGCTTTTTGTTGCAAGATGTCTGAGGCTCCTTCCATAGCAGCTGCGTTTTTCCATTGTTCCACAGCGGCCTCTGTTTCGTTGTTAAACCACAATATATCTCCGTAATGTTCCAGTAATTCCACATTGGGTTCTTTGGAATGCTCTATGGCCCTTTGGATGTAGATTTTTGCCAGCCGGTATTGCTCTTGTTTAAAAAACACCCAGGCGTAGGTATCCAGATAAGTACTGTTGGTCGGTTGGAAATCCAGGCTTCTGCGGGACATTTTCTCAGCTTTGGATAAATCGCTCTCGTCCAGGCTTAGGAAGTAGGCATAATTGTTCAGCACCAGATGATTGTCGGGATTAAATTCCAGTGCCTGCTCATAATGAGCATAGGCCCTGACGGTATCGTCCTTTTGATGGTAAATGTCTCCCATATAACCCAGGATGTTTGAGATAAAGGGCCGGTTGTTGGGATCGGCATTTTCCAGGCATTGTTTATAGGCGTTGAGAGCTTCCTCGTGATTTTGTTCGATGCTGTAAGTCAGGGCCAGGTAATACCAGAATTCTGCTTCCCCCGGGAAATATACAAGAGCCTCCTGGCAAATACGGCGAATCTGTTCCTGATTGCCTTCTTCGAGATTGAGGCCCAGATAGTCCTGCCAAATGCGTAATTGATTGGGGTTCAGGTCGAGGACATTGCGTAATTCGCTGATGGCTTCGTTTTTGCGCTGAGTGAGCAGCAACCAGCGCACCCGCAGATCCCGCAGATCATAGGCTGTAGGGTGTTGTTCGAGCAAAAGCTCAAAGTAGTGTTCGATCAGCAAGCTGTCTTCGCGATTTTCGTAGTTGCTGAGCTGTGTTCTGAAAATGCTTAATTTGCTGTCCAGTTCAGTTTTGGGGTTGCTCAGGGCAAGATGCAGTTGTTCGTTCATGGCCAGGCTGTCGCCCACTGCTTTGTAGTAATCCGACAAAAACAGGCGGGCAGCACCATTGTCCGGATCCATGTCAAGGGCTTGCAGAAAACTCTTTTTGGCTTTTTTGGTTTTTCCCAGCTCCATCCATCCGCCTCCGAGTAATAAATGATATCTGCTTTCCTGCGGATTAGATTTTTGAAGTTTTTGCAGCTCCCTGATGGCCGGTTTGGCCTGGTTCAATGCCAGGTATAAATTGTATTTCTGCATGCTGAGTTCCTGGTTGATGCCGATAGAATTCTCAAAACGATTTAAGGCTTCAATGGCTTGGGCGTACTGCTTAAGTTCGGTATGGAGCAAGGACAAAGTATAATACAATTCGTAATTGTCGGGATTTTTGACTACTAGTTGTTCCAGTAAGTTAATGGCGTCAGGATATCGTTGCAGTTGCTGGTAGATACCGGCCAGTTGCAAGCCGTACCAATCGTTGTCAGGATCGAGGGCAAAGGCTTTTTCGTAATGAGCCACTAAGCGCTCAGTTTGATTCATGGCTCTGTAGAAAGCAGCAATTTCGGCATGAGCTGCCGCACTGGTGGAATCCAGACTGAGGCAATGCCGGAACATCTCATAAGCCGCACCGTATTCTTCCTGAGCCTTCAGACGCAGACCTTCCTGAAAATAATAATCAAAACTGCGTTCAGTATCAAAAGCTTCCTCTTTGGTCTCCTGAGCAGCGATATTTTGAGCAGAGATTGTTTGAGCAGTGGAAGTTTGAACAATGACTAGTGTCAACAGAAGGTAAAACAAGACTAACAAGCCAGGTCTGCCTGTATGCCTTACTATTTTGCAGGCAATTCCGCCCTGC
>JAAZGQ010000242.1 GCA_012511135.1 Bacteroidales bacterium
AAATATAATCAACGAGCCATTAACCGGCAGAAAATGGGAATATCAACTCTTTCCGATCTCCTGGGAAGAGTACGAAAACCATCACGGTTATGTACATGCCGAGCAGGATCTGGAAAACCGGTTATTATATGGATTTTATCCTGATGTTTTGAACAATGTCGGAGACGAGATTGGAATTTTACGAAACCTGGTAAATAGTTATCTCTACAAAGAAATTCTTTCGTTTGCCGATATTCGCAAACCGGAAGTATTAGAGAAGTTAGTTCAGGCATTAGCACTTCAGGTAGGAAGTGAAGTCAATTATGCAGAACTGGCACAAATTGTAAATGTCGATAAAAAAACGATCAGCAAATACATTGACATATTACAAAAGGGATATATAATCTTTAAACTGAGTAGTTTCAGCAGAAACATCAGAAACGAAATAAAAGCCAATAAAAAGATTTACTTTTACGACAATGGCATTCGAAATATGGTAATTGGCAACTTTAATCCTCTTGAATTAAGAACAGATAAAGGCGCTCTATGGGAAAACTTTAGAGAATTTGTACTGATAAACGACTAAAGGACAGAGACAAACAGGCAAGGCCGGCGTCCGGTGCTGACCAGCCGTGGATATCCGGAGGCTGAGCGGGTTGGGCTTGAACGGTGAGGAGCGCAGTTCAAGGTTTTGAACCGCCCGCCGGCAAATACTTATCGACCAGATCGTCTTTGTTGTCGGTGATCACCAGCATCTTGTCTCTTTCTTTCAGCACAGTCTTACCCGTGGGCACAAAATACAGTTCATCGCGCTTGATCAAAACAACCAGGGTATTTTCGGGCAAATTCAGGTTATACATCTTGCTGCCCTTTTCGAGCATGGCTTCGGTCACCTCAATCTCTGTCATAATAGATTTGATGTCGTTCGAAAAATCCACGTCAAAATCGACCAGTTTAGTTCTGTTCGGCGGTTTATCGGCCAACTTGAGCCAACGGGCCACCATAGGCAGCGAAGTCCCCTGTACCAGCAGCGAAACCAGCGTACATAAAAAAACAATGTTGAAAATCAGCCGGGCATGAGGCACATTTTCGACCAGGGGGAAAATGGCAAAAATAATCGGCACGGCTCCCCGCAGCCCCACCCAGGAAACATAGGCCTTGTCTCTGACGGGCATTTTGCGGAAAGGCAGCAGGCTGATAAAAACCGACAGGGGCCGCGACACAAAAATCATCAGAAAGCTGATGATGAGCCCGGGTATAATGATGGGAATCAACTCGTGAGGATTCACCAGCAAACCCAGGGTTAAGAACATAATGAGCTGAAAAAGCCAGGCCAGGCCGTCAAAAAACTTGAGCGAAGTACGCTTGTGTACAAATTTCGAATTACCGATAACCAGCCCGCCGATGTAAACGGCCAAAAAGCCGTTGCCCTCTATAAAATAACTTGCCGAAAAGATAAACAGGCAAAAAGTCAGCACCAGAATAGGATAGAGCGAATCGTTGTCGATTTTGATGTGATTGATGACAAAGACCGCCAGCTTGCCCAGCAAAAAACCTACTGCAGCGCCTATGCCCAGTTGAAGCAACAAAGTGCCCCCCACCAGCCAGTAATTGGGCACAGCTCCCATACGAATGATTTCGATAAGCGAAATCACCAGCACATAAGCCATGGGGTCGTTGCTGCCGCTTTCGAGCTCCAGTGTGGGACGAAGATTGTTTTTGAGACAAAGACCTTTGGAGCGCAAAATGGAAAACACCGAAGCCGAATCGGTCGAAGCCATGGTCGAAGCCAGCAGCAACGAAGTAATAAAACCGATGCCCGCCGACTTCATGGTCATGCCCAACACCCACCAAATGAGCACTCCGGTAATAATGGCGGTCAAAAAGACGCCCAGCGTAGCCAGAATAATGCCTTTGGCCATGACCGGACGGATCTCTGCTATATTGGTGTCCAGCCCGCCCGAAAACAAAATGATACAGAGCGCAATAGTACCAATATGCTTGGCAATAACCATATTCTCGAACTGTATGCCCAGGCCGTCGCTGCCCGAAAACATACCCACCAGCAAAAACAAGAGCAGCGCCGGCACCCCAAAACGTGAACTGGCCTTCCCCGCCAAAATACTCAGGAAAAACAAAATCGCCAGCACAAAAAGTACGGCCTCCAGTTGAATGCTCATGGTATTGAATAGAATTGGGCACAAAATTACATTTTTAGCCTGAGATATCAAAGAAGTATGGCCGGCAAACACAAATTGTTCGAAAAAAATCGTCGGATATTGCCATGCTTTTCCCAGGCGAAAAACACCACTACCTGAGCGACCGTCTGGGTTATTACGTAAAAACAAAGAGGCTTATTAATCTTCGAAAAGGCATTTATGTCAAACCGGCTTTCAATCCTTTGGAATTGGCCAACAGATTATACACCCCCTCGTATATTTCGCTGGAATTTGTTTTGCAAAAAGCGGGCATCATTTTTCAATACGACTCGGGCATTACCTGCGTAAGCTATCTCTCACGTAAACTGGAGATAGATGATTACACCTTGGTTTATCGCAGAATCAAAGAAGAAATAATCATGGATAATACAGGAATCTTCCAAAGCCCGGACAATATAAATATGGCGAGTCCCGAAAGAGCCTTCCTCGATTTACTTTATCTAAATAAGGATTTTTACTTCGACAATACGCAATCGCTCGACAAACAACTAATAGCCCGTATCCTACCCGGCTATAGATCTGCAAGATTGGAAAAAAAAGTCGGAAATATTTTTAAAAATGCTTGATATCAACAAACACAAACCATATCTGTTTCAGATTCTCAATTGATCTTGACTTTTACCATCAGCTTACTGAAATTCTACAAAGAATATCCGATCAATTAGAGCACTGTTGAAGATTATTTGAGCTGTCCCAACCCCTGGCGGACCAGCACCGGCTCCTCGCCCGTGCAATCAACCACCGTCGACTGAATGATGCCCCCGGGGCCCCCGTCAATCACCAAATCGACCAGATGCCCAAAGCGTTCATCGATCAATTCCGGATCGGTAGTATATTCCACCTGATTGTCGGTCTGCATCAAACTGGTAGTCATCAGCGGATTACCCAGTTCCTCGACAATTGCCCGCACAATAGAGTTGTCGGGGATACGAATGCCCACTGTTTTGCGCTGCTTAAAAAGCTTAGGCAACGCACTGCTGCCGTTCAGGATAAAGGTAAATGGCCCGGGCAGATTCTTTTTCATCAGCTTAAAAGTAGGATTGTCCACCTTGGCAAACTCGCTGATATGGCTCAGATCCTGACAAATAAAAGATAAATTGGATTTGCCTATGCATTTATCTTTGAGCCGGCAGATCTTTTCGACCGCCCGGGCATGAAAAATATCGCAACCAATGGCATAAACCGTATCGGTGGGATAAATGATCAATCCGCCTTCGCGCAAAGCATTGGCGATTTTCTGCACAACCCTCGGATTGGGGTTGTCCTCATAAAGCCGAATCAACATTACTCAGAAATTTGTTGCTAAAGTACAAAAAAATGTTATGCTAAAACCAGCGGGTATAACAAAAGTCCATACGATGAGGCATATCGGGATGTTTGGGGAACATTCTGAACGAATAATTGAAGGTACCGGTTTTTCTAAAGCGGTACTTGAGTTCAAATCGCACGATAGCCTTGTCGTCGGTATTGACCACTTGCAATTCGTTGGCGTAATTCTGAGTACTGCCGTCCACATCGCTACGCATAACTACCAATTCCACTCCGATGCTGTCTTTGAGACCGGCCGGATCGATGCTGACGCCGATAGTGTATTCGCTGCCCACCTTGGGTTGATGCATAATTTCATCGGGAATATCCACTTGCAGCACCTTGATCTCATCCCATTTTTCGGCCACTTGTTCTTTCCACTGAGTGATCTGCTTTACTTTTTCGTAATTATTGGCAACCAGGCTGGCCGAACGCTTCATCAGCTTGCTGTAAAAACGATCAATATAATCTTCGAGCATACGCTTGGTCGTATAGATCGGAGCAATCTGAGCAATGGAATTTTTGATATACTGAATCCATTCGGGCGAATAGCCTTTGCTGTTTTTGGCAAAGAAAAGAGGAATGATCTCGTTTTCGAGAGTGGAATAGATGGTAGCGGCATCGAGCT
>JAAZGQ010000243.1 GCA_012511135.1 Bacteroidales bacterium
ACTGATTTTTTTCATTTTATTTTTCTCCCAATATCAACCAAACTTCTCCTAAACCCCTTTCATACACCTTGCTTTGGATGTTGAAAGGTTCGGCTTTGAGCATGGAGCCCAGGCCGTTGATAAAACCGCGTGCGTCGATGGCACGCTCTTTGCCGAAAGACATTTTGAACAAAGGGATACGAACTTGTTCGTAACGTATGGTGTTTTCGGTGCCCGAAACTCTCGAAAAGCGGCTGTTTACCGTGTTGTCGTCCATCCAGACGTCCATGATGTCGCCCAGCATGCCGGTTTCCCCCATATATTCAAAATCAGTCTCAAAGTCCACGTCAGCGTTATCCCACACCCGAAGCACTACCACTACTTCGCGGCCATTGGTAAAAATGTCGTCAAAGTGATTTTGCAGGGCTGTAGTATAATCGTCCATATAATTGAGCACAGCTTCTTCGAGTAAGAGCCCGATGGAGGCAGAAGCAGAAGGTTTACCATCGCCGGCAACAGCAGTAATTACCTTGTTGGTGTAAGCGTCAACGGCGCGCAGATTGTAGGTAATGAAACGCTGAGGCCCTCTGATCTTGACCGAAAAATCGATGTCCATTATGATATCGGGCTGGGCTGTGCGTTTCAGCACATCTATAGGCGATTCCCGAACCATACTGCCTGAGCTGCTGCTTTGCAGCATAGACAATTCCACATTGGACTGAGAGATCGATTTTAAGGTCTGTTCAAGATCTTTCAGCGGGAAGCCGCGATCTGCCATAATTTTGGATAGTTCCGATATAACCAGCCTGAGTTCTTCGCTTTCGGCACTTTTGAAGGCTTTATTGTAATCGGAAATACTGCGGGTATTGCCTGCCTCGTCGGTGTATTCCTGGCTGAAGGCATTGCGGTCGCAATAGCTGTCGCTGGGGACAACCATCAGTATGGGTTTTTTGGCTTGCCCCGAAACACTCAGTATCGTGGCGGCCAGTGCAAAACATAGTAATAACTTACGCATATTGGATGGATTATTAAGTTAAAAACCGTGGCCTAATTTCTTGACTATGCCTTTTTCTTCCATGTAGCTGCGCAGGTTGTTGTACAGAACCTGCACATCGATGGCGATTTTGTAGCCGCCTTTCATCTGAACGCGATATTTCCCCGAGGGGGGCTCATCGGTGGTGCGATTCACAAAACGCAGGTAAGCTCCTCCATTGCCTTTTTTGTCGGGATAGGCAAAGAATTCCTGGAAAAAGGCTTCGTGAGTTTCTTCGTCTCCGCTTTTACAAATAGCCGGAGTCTGGTTGGTCTGTCCGCTGCCGGGCAGCCCCGAAAAGAGGCAGGCAGCCACGGCATCTCTTTTGGCTTTGTTGATGGCTGCTTCTACGGTTTTGTCGTAAGACCAGATCCTGAACACCTTGGTGCCATCCTGGCCAACCCCCAACACCTGAACTTCGTAACTGGCAGCACTTTTATACAGCCCCTTGTTTACTTTTCTCGCGCTTTGAGCCTCAAGTTGGAATAAACTCAGGCAGAGCATCCCTGTAAACATCAAACAAAATAAGTACTTC
>JAAZGQ010000020.1 GCA_012511135.1 Bacteroidales bacterium
TGTATTCTTTGATCAGTTTGATCCAGAAGTCGGGGATACCCATGGCCATGCGGTAATCAAATCCTATTCCGCCTTCTTTGACGGGAGTTGCCAGGCCGGGCATGCCGCTGACTTCTTCGGCAATGGTGATGGCTTTAGGATTGATTTCGTGTATGAGTTTATTAGCCAGGGTCAGGTAGGCAATGGCGTCGCCGTCCTGATTCAGGTTATAGTAGTCGTCGTAGGAACTAAAGGCTTCTCCCAGACCGTGGCTGCGGTAGAGCATAGAAGTGACCCCGTCAAAGCGGAAGCCGTCAAAACAGAATTCTTCCAGCCAGTATTTACAATTGGACAGTAAAAAGTGCAGCACCTCGTCCCGGCCGTAGTTGAAACACAGTGAATCCCAGGCCGGATGCTCTCTTCTGTCCCCACTGTGAAAATACAGAGAGGGATCACCGTCCAGGCAACCCAGCCCTTCGACCGTATTTTTAACGGCATGAGAATGTACAATATCCATAATGACCACCAGACCGTAGCCGTGAGCTTCATCTATAAGCAGTTTGAGCTCTTCGGGCGTACCAAAACGCGAAGAAGCCGCAAAAAAACTGGAAACATGGTAGCCGAACGAACCGTAGTAGGGGTGCTCCTGAATTGCCATAATCTGAATGGCGTTGTAGCCGTTTTCGACTATGCGGGGCAGCACCATCCGCCTGAATTCGTCGTAAGTACCAATTCTTTCCTCTTCGGTGGCCATGCCGATGTGGCATTCGTAAATAAACAAAGTTTTGGAAGGAGCCTTAACTTTGTGTTTAAAGCAATACTTAGTTGCCGGTTCCCATACCTGAGCACTGAAAATATAATTCACCGGATCCTGAACCACCCTTCTGGCCCAGGCCGGCACACGTTCTCCGCTGCCACCGAGCCAGGACACGAACATTTTGTACAGATCGCCGTGCTGCAACTGGTCGGCGGCCAGTTGTATTTCCCAAACCCCGTTATCTTTTCTTTCCAGGGCATATTCGGGTCGTCGTTCCCAGTTGTTGAAGTTACCAATCAAATGAATAGTATCGGCGTTGGGAGCCCATTCCCGAAAAATCCAGCCTTCGGAGTGTTTGTGCAGGCCAAAAAAGAGATGGCCGTTGGCAAATTCGGCCAGGCTGCGATCTCCCTTTAGGCTTTTCTCCCTGCTCAGGGCGTAATTATAACGCCCCTCAATGGCTGAGCGGTAGGGTTCCAGCCAGGGATCGTTTTTGATGATCTTCAAGGTCCGGGCTTTCATTAAAGTAAGACTTTGACTACGGCTTTTTTAACAGGACCTTTAGCAATACAGGGGGCATGTCCGTCGCCGGGGTAAAAAACAGCAAATTCTCCGGGATGGACATCCAGGTAACTTACGGAGCTGTCGCTGTAAAAACAAATGTCTTTTTGTGGGTCATAGGGAGCCAGTGGCTGCTTGCAGTCGTGAGCTGCCCGCCAGCCCATGGTTTCTGTGCCACTGATAATGACCTGAATGTCGATGTATTTCTCGTGGGTTTCCAGGCGGGCCTCTTCGGTCGATTTACCCTCGTATTCGGCGATAGAAATAAAAAGTTTTTCACCGTCCAATACAATCTTGCCCGGTTCGAGAGCATCAAGGTCACGAGATTTGATGTAGTCGAAAGCCCTTTTGAATGAGGGATGCATACCTTCGTAGAGAAAGCTGTTTTTTAATGAATCAAGTATCATAATAATATTTTATGGGGTAGATAATTGCTTATTTTCTTTGTGCTCATCCAGAGCATAATTCAAAAAACGGTTCAAAGGGTAAAGATGTTGAAAAATGCCTGCTATGTATTCACAAAAATCGAAACGTTCCGTTTCCTCGGAATTGAGTTTGTGTGTTGCTGTAAAATCTTTGTATTTCAAATAGTCTATTCCGGAAAAATCGGCAGGAAAACCTTTGGGAGCCGTCAGTAGCCTGCGTCCTTCCATAGAGCCAAAATAGTCTTTAAAGCTTGGGTTATGAATAATCTCTTCAAATTCATCCAGATTTTCCATAATGGAACGGCGCAAGATCTTAAGATTTGGGGATTCCGGCATCCATATTCCACCGGTTATAAAAGAGTTACCGGGTTCCAGATGTAGATAATAACCCGCCCGGTCGCTGTTTTTCCCTCCAGCTGCCATAAAGGCCCCATAGTGGGTATTATAAGGACTCTTATCTCTGCTGAAGCGTAGGTCCCGATATATCCTGAAAATGCATTCCTGAGGATTTAAATGCCTTATTTCGGCGTCAAAATTGCCCAGCAGTAAGATAAGCTTTTCAACAAGCAGAATATGAGACTTCCGGCTTTGGGTGTATAAAGCCTTGTGTTCATTGAACCATTCCCTGTTGTTGTTTTGAGACAAGAGGTTAAGAAAGTCAATTATGCTATTAATATTCATTCTGGAAGCTTTATTCTTTGCCAAATGTAGAAAAAAAAGCCCAAGGCTTAAAGCTGATGGGCTTTTTTTTTGGATATTTGCAAACAGTTCTTAAAACCTGTTGTAGATGGCTCATTTACCCTCACTTATATCCGACCTTGCTCTCATACTTCTTATTGCCAGTGTAATTACCCTGTTATTCAAATGGTTGAAACAACCGGTGGTCCTGGGTTACATTGTTGCAGGTATGCTGGCTGGCCACAATATCGGACTCTATCCCACGGTGGTTGACACTGCCAACATTCAGACCTGGGCCGAAATAGGGGTCATGTTTTTATTGTTTACGCTGGGGCTGGAGTTTAGTTTCAGGAAATTGACCGAAGTAGGGAAATCAGGCGCCATTATCGTTTTGGTTGAATTAAGCGGAATGTTGATCTTTGGTTTTCTTTTGGGCAGGATTTTGGGCTGGAAGCCTCTGGACAGCCTTTTGTTGGGGGGTATGATTTCCTTATCATCCACAACCATCATAATCAAAGCTTTCAATGACTTAAAGCTCAAAAA
>JAAZGQ010000021.1 GCA_012511135.1 Bacteroidales bacterium
ACGGGGTCATTCACAAAATTGATCACATCATGCCGGTGTACGAACCCGATCCTATCACTGTAGTCTGGGATTTTTGCAATTATCCCGACATTGAATCTTTTGTCAATACTTACGGAGCCTCCAAAAATCTGGGAGATTTATTCAGTTCTCCTTTGACCAACAGAGAATATCCTGTTGATCTCAGCGAAGATCAGCTGGACGGCAACAACGGAACGCTGACTTCGATTCTCTACAAAGCCAACGCGGCCAAGACCAGTTATAAAACCTGGCGTAAGGTCGGTTTCTTGAAATGTGCTTACAATAGTTCCAGGGATAAGGAAAACAATAAATACGATGCCTACATGAATACCCTGTTGACTCTCAACCTGGGTTATGCCGGCTGGATACAGCTGCAGACTCCCACCATTATCAAGGGTAAGTACAAAGTGGTGTTCTATTATGCCAGTTCCATTTCTTTCAAGAATTACTACGGAGCAGGCAGTCTGACCAAGTTCAATCTGGACGACTATCAAAAGTCTATCTATATGTGGAAAGGTTTACCGGCCAAATTTACCGACGAAGCCAAAAGGGATAACGAAAATGCCAGTGGACTGGCCGAAGATATATTATGGGACGAAGTAGTGTTCGATTACTCCGGAAGACATTCTTTCAAGGCCACCATGATGGACATAAACGCTAAGACCAGTGGTTCTTACCGGCAAATGTGGGATTATATAGAATTTATTCCAATCAGCGATTAACGACAGTCTTATGAAAACGATACCAAGCAAAACAATTGGCTTTTACTTTTTACTCTTACTGCTAAATTCTTGTCAGAACGCCTGGGAGGACCATTATCTGCCGGAAGCGGTCAGTTCTGAAAACATGGAAGTATTTCAGGGGGATGCTCTGAGTTTTATCCAATCCAGCGAAGATTTAAGCCTGTTGAGCAATTTGATGGAAAGCTACGGCATAAGTTCAGAGATAAGCGAAGACGGAGGCTATACCTTTATTGTTTATACTGATTTAGTGATGCAAAACAGGTCGGAGGCTGAGGATTCCCTGCTGGTGCTGAATTGTGTTTCCGATCTGGCCCTGCCTCCCTCCAGGCTCAAAGAAGGTTTCGGTATTTATACCCGTTTGGGCAAGAATATTTGGGTTTACGAAAGGGACAGCTGCATTTACCTGGATGAAGTAAAAATAAACCGCAGCATCAGGGTGGATAACGGATATATATATTACGTAGAGGATATAATCCCCATTCGTCAGTCTGTATATGATCATTTGAAGCAACTCGGGCCTGAATATTCCAGATTTGTTGCCTTAGTGGAGCGCTTCGAGGAGCGCTATTTTGACAAAGAAAAAAGCATACCCCAAGGTATAGACCCCATGGGAAATACGACTTACGACACGGTCTGGTCCGTGCGCAATTCTTTGATGGACAGATACACGGCCGAAGGATTGAAATACTGGGACATGCGTTCTGAAGACTTTGTAAGTACTATGTTCATACCCTCGAACGATTTGATCGATCAGGCCATAAATGCTGCCCTGGATAGTATTCCCATCTGGTTGGGCCGCGATACTGTTGCCGATGATCAGGCTAAATTCGAAAAATGGATAGTCAGGGCCTGTTTTGCCGACAGACGCCTTGGTCCGGCAGAAGTAGGTTCCTCAGCTCCTGCTTTTGATTGTGTGGGGGCTCATCAGCTCATTATTGACCAGGCTCAGGATGTAAAAAAGTTCCAGCCTATCGATCCGGCCAGATGGAATCCGGCTATTCAAACAGCAGACATCACGAATCCGGTAGCTTTGAGCAATGGCAGGGCTTATTACCTGAACCACCTGAAAATTCCCAATCACGTGGTGATTTACAGGGTCAAAGCTAAATTCTACCAACTTTGGGGAGCCATGACCGAAGAACAAAAGGATCAGTATTTTCGTTGGACCAATTGGGTAGAACCTTTGATCGTAAATGACGCCCAGACCGAGTTCACCCTGACCGAGTCGCTGCCAACCATGTATTACCATGTGCTGACGGCTATTCCTTCGGCCGAAGCCATTGCCGATTCCCTGGTTTGTAGTGTCAACTACGATGGCTTGTTGTACAACTCAAAGACCAGAAAACTTACCGAGGTTTATTTGCCTGCCGGTGAATATTATCTGAGAATGGGATTCAAACACAGTCTTAGGTATTGCATCAGTATATACTTCAACGACGACTTGCTGGTAGAGGATATGTTGCTTTTTGCCCAGGGCTCCAATTTCCATTTTGACCGGGGTTCGGTAAGCAGTATGGATTACTACGGAAGTTCTACCATAGGTTTCCCCGAAGGTTACAACTGGAGAGACTGGATAGAAAAAAACGAAAAGGCCGTAGCATACGACACGGATGGCTATCAGGTAGCCATCATTAATTTGCCCAGGAGTGGTAATTTTACCATTACGATTGAGTCGAACGATAATTCTTATTTGTACACGACTACCAACGGACGCAGCAAAAACAATGTCACACAGCTCATGATGTATCACTGGTGTCTGAGGCCAACCACCAATAACTATTAAAACAGGGAAAATATGATCAAGTACGCTAGATATTCTGTTGTTTTGTTTCTGTTGTTCACGGGCCTTACTGCATGGGCGGCAAGTCTCGATGGCAAGGTGCTGGGCACGGATAAAACACCCGTTGAAGGGGCCATTGTTTCTGCTGTTGTAGAGGGAGAGGATTTTTCTGCCATTAGCGGTGCAGACGGGGCTTACAGTCTTGACTTGCCTTCGGGCAAGGGTTATGTGCGCTTTGTGGCAGAAGGATATTACCAGCAGGAATATCCGCTCAACGAAAAGCTGGATTACGACGAAATTATTCTGGTTCCGTTAATCAGCCCGCATTACAGTGGTGCCGCTCATTTCCCGAATTACAGTTTGCGCCGCGACAACAAAAGCATTAGCACTCAGTCGGTCGAAAAGAAAGATTTCAGCAAGCATTTCTCTATCGATCAGGCCATCCAGGACAAAGTCCCCGGCTTGTATATAAATCGCAAAAGCGGTATGCCTGGCGAAGGTGCTTACCTTAATCTGAGAGGAATACATTCCGTGGTGGCCGAAAATATGCCTTTGATAGTAATCAACGGTATTCCCTCCCTGGGCAATCAGGAACTTTCGGGTACCGTCAGGGCTTATTCCAGGAACACCTTGTTTGGCTACAGCACCGATGACATTCGAAGCATTACCTTATTAAAAGGAGCCGATGCCTCTGTTTACGGTTCTTTGGGTTCGAACGGAGTAATTCTGATCGAAACCGAACAAGCCACCTCCGACAACCTGGAAACCCGGATTTCTTTCAGCGGTCAATACGGCCTGAGTCGGCCCGGCCGTAGTTTGCCGGTATTGGATGTTAGTCAGTACAAAAACTATCTCAGAGAGATCGGTATGACCCGCTACAACATGATTACGGCCTTGTATACCGATTACCCCTTTTTACAGAATGAAGATAATTATTATTCCTACCTGTTCAATAACACCACAGACTGGAGAGGCCTGGTTCAGGACAGAGCTTTTATAACCGACAATACTTTTCGCGTAGAAGGGGGTGACGAAATAGCCAAATACAATATTTCCTTTGGTTATACCTCCGAAGGGGGAGTATTGGGTCAAACATCTTCCGATCGTTACCATACCCTGATTAATTCCAATATAATGGTGAGTCGTAACGTAGATATTTTTACCAATGTCGGCCTGGCCTATATAAATAGTTCTTTGCAGGAACAAGGCATGAACGCGCCAACCAACGCCATACTTTCCTCTTATTTTGCCCTGCCTTTGCTCAGCCCCAACATGAAGGAACCCAACGGCAACATACTGGACAGGTATGCCACTTACAACGGCTGGAATGTAAACAGTAATCCGACTTTTCCCTACGATAACGTAAGTAATCCCCTGGCTATAGTTAACACCGTAAATGCTTCGGACAAAATCTACGATGCCAACATAAGGCTGGGGCTCAATTACCGGGCGAATTCTTATCTGAGTTTTACCGGTATGCTCAATATTTATTACAATTATACCGAAGAAAGTATCTTTATCCCCGGTGTTACCGACAAAGCCATAATTCCCCAATATTACAGCAGCGGTCTGAATACCGTCCGTAAAGGAATCATTGAAAATGCTACTGATTATTACGGACTAAGCGCGATTTATCGCCGTACATTCCAGGACATCCATCAGCTCAATGCCGACGCCGGCCTGCGTTATGTGGGCAGGAAACTGGAGTATGACCTGGCTTCGGGTTACAACACCGCCAACGATTATTACGAGACTCTGGGGGCCGTAATCGACGACCGGGATATTCAGGGCGGTAACCAGGAATGGAAATGGCTCAATTATCATTTGCACGCCGATTATATTTACGATAACCTACTCAAGACCAGCTTTAATGTAGCTCTTGACGGAAGCTCGGTCTCAGGGACAGATGCAGCTCGCTTTGGGCTTTTTCCCTCCCTGGGCCTGACTTTTATGGCAGCCAACACGGGCGTATTACCCGGTTTTATTGATTTGCTCAATATTGCAGCCGAAGTTGGCCGTACGGGTAACAGTCGTTTTTCCTCAAATTTTGCCAAGAATTATTACCAGAATTCCAATTTCTTTAATTTGGGAACCATTACTCGCTCCAATGTGCCCAATACGGCTTTGGAATGGGAGAAAAAAGATCAGTTGGATCTTGGCCTGGACCTGGGATTTTTGGATAACAAATTGGGCCTGCAATTTAATTATTTTCTGGCCAGATCTTTTGATTTGCTTATAGCCAGAGAAATTTCCAGTGTTTATGGTTCGGCTCAGTATTACGATAATGTAGGAGAAATTACCGGCAGGGGTTATGAACTGGGCCTGCGTCTGAATCCTATTGCTACAAAAGATGTGGATTGGGTGCTGGGAGCCGGTATTGCTCATGCTGACAACAAAATCAAATCATTGGGTAATAATCCTGAATTGAGTATAAATTTCAGGGAATTCAATCAGGACGATGCCCTTATTTTAATGAAAGAAGGGGAGGCTCCCTATCAATTCTACGGTTATCAGACTCAGGGTATTTATATCAATAGTGCTGAGGCACAGGAAGCCGGCCTAAAAAATATTTACGGTGAACCCTATCAGGCAGGAGATATCCGTTTTACAGATCAAAACAACGATAAGCAAATCAATGCCAAGGACAAGGTGGTGCTGGGTACGGCCACGCCCGATTTCTTCGGCTCTTTTTATACTTCGCTCCGTTACAGGCAATTTACTCTTTTGGCTGAATTTGGCTATTCAGTGGGGAATATGGCTTACAACGCGGTACGTCGCAACCTGGAGTCGATGGATTATTTTTACAATCAGTCACAAGCCGTTTTGAACCGCTGGCAAATTGAGGGCCAGCCCGCTGATTTACCCAGAGCAGCTTATGGTGATCCTTCGGGTAATAACCTCTTTTCCGATCGCTGGCTCGAGGATGCTTCTTATCTGAAATTGCGTAACCTGAGCCTGAGTTATCGTTTCAGTAATTTTTTGGATGTTTTGCGCAGCGGAAGTATTTTTGTGACTGCAGAGAACCTGTATACCTGGACGAATTATCTGGGCAGCGATCCTGAATTTTCGTATTCCTATGCAGACTATATGCAGGGATTTGATTATGCGAAAGTATCCTTACCCATTAGCATTAAGCTGGGATTTAATTTAAATTTCTAAGAACCATGAATCATAAACTAAAGCTACTGATTATTGCCTTACTCTTTGCTTCGTGTACGGAATTCTTCAATACCAATCCCGACAATATTATTAATGTGGAGGATTATATTTCGACCAACGACGAAATGTACAAGGGCTTTTTGGGAATTTTAACCAGAATGCAGCAGGCGGGCGATCATGCCATATTCCTGACAGATACCAGAGGCGATTTTCTGGAAATAACGCCCAATGCGCCGGTGGAATTGCAGGATATTTATAATTATAATTACACAGACGGGAATCCCTATGCCGATCCAACTTGTTATTATGCTGTTGTGATAGCCTGCAACGATTATTTGCACAAAATGGCCCTGTACCGCGAAAAGATGGGTAACAGTATGGACGAAAAAACACAGATTAATTTTAATTGCTTAGTCAGCAGTACTATTCGTATCAAAGTATGGGCTTATTATACTTTGGGCCGCATCTACGGCAAAGCCGTCTGGTTTGACGATCCCCTGGAAGAGTTGTCAAATTTGGACAACACGGAAGTTTTTACCTGGTACAATACGATGGACGAATTGGTCAATAAATGCATTGAGCTCCTGGATAATGGCCTGGTGGTGTATAAGGAAGAACTTATTCCTTCCGACCTGGAAATGAATTGGGTGGCCTGGCTGGATGCCGAAAATCAGAACGAGGACGAATACGGCTATTGGAATTACCTGGTTCCGACCCATTTGTTGCTGAAATCCGAGTTGCTTTCCTGGAGAGGACAAGAGGGAGACTGGTTGTGGATCAGAGATAATATTCTTGCCTATATATATGAATTGCAGACCATGTTGCCCGAAGAAGGCAGTTCCGAAGAACCCGGTTATTACCATGCCTGCAATATCCCGCTGACGGGAAATTATTACAGCATTTTCTATACCGAAGACATCGGCTACAAATATCATCAGGTAGCCGCCATTATGTACGATTACGAAAACGACCAGACCAACCGGCTGGTAGATTATTTCTGTCCGTCCTATCCCGGTAGCTATTATTTGCGTCCCTCGGCTTACGCCCGAAGCAAATACATCGAAGAAGACATCAGGGGCATGACTCAAAAGCTGATGATGAATGTAATCAACGGAGATACCTGCTTTACCAAATATTTTTATCACCGTGGAGCTTATCTGAGATCCAGAATCTTTGAAATTATGCCCAGCATCATTCTGCAGCGGGGGCATGACTATCATTTTTTACTGGCCGAGGCCGAAAATCACCTGGGCAACTGGTTGCAGGCCGAATGTATCTTGAACCGGGGTTTGACCAATAAATTTCCCTACTCTACTTCTTTGCCCGAAGACTGGAGCACGTATTATACTTCCTGGTTTGGCGATAACGGGGGTTACGGCGATGTGGGTATAGTCGGTTGCGTGCGCGGAGCCAACCATGTTTTGCCTATGCCGGATGATCCCGGCTACAATCTGAGCGAAGAAGAACGGATCAAGATATATGACCTGGCGCTGGCCGATGAGTATTTGCTGGAATATACAGGCGAAGGCAGGTCTTACAGTTACCTGGTCAAGATGGCTGAACGTTACGGAAAAGACGGCTCCATAGTGGCGGACCGTGTTTGTCCCAAATATCCGCTTGCCAGACAAGCAGCTGTGCGTGCCGGCATAGAAGCCGGGGGCTACTGGGTTGACTGGAACCTGCGGGGTGACAACGAATGATAAACAAACTGTTTAACCAATTAAACTATTGTATTTATAACCTTTAAAACCAATTTTTATGAAAAAACTATTTACTTTTTTTCTGATTGTGGCTTTTAGTGTTTCTTTTTCTGTACAGGCAAAAAGTACGCTAGTCAAATCAGCCACCGAATTTTCGAATGCCTGGAGCGCAGCTACCGACGGAGACACTATTCTCTGTGCCCCTGGAAGCTATGGCTTAGGCAAAGACAAACTGGCTTTTCCAGCCAATGGAATTATCACGGTACG
>JAAZGQ010000244.1 GCA_012511135.1 Bacteroidales bacterium
ATGTAATTACTGTAACGACCTTAACAGGCAACGCGGAACAAGAACGGGGAATAACTGCCACCAACGCTACCAGAACTTCGGGAGCTGAAGTTTCACTGGATGTTATTGTGAATGTGTTTAGCGTAGTCGCCGACGGAGAAGTAACTTTCACCACCAACGGAGGGGGCGTGCATATACGCGATGTAGCAGTAGTTGGGGAAATGATGTCTTTAAATGCTAATACCATTACTGCAAGAATCGTCGAAACCGCCTATTATGATCTGAGCGGCAGAATGGCCGGCAGAGATTTCGAAAGCCTCCGGCAAGGTGCCTATATCCAGAAAACCACCTACGACAACGGAGCTGTTTTGGTGAAGAAATTTCTGAAACCGACTAACTGATTCGTTTCCTGTTAATAAAACACAGGTTTAGAAACTGAATTTAGAATCCCCGGCTCTTTAAGCAAAGAACCGGGGATTCTCTAAAAGATTGCATGACTAAAAATTCTGTTAAGCAAACAGCTCATCCGAAAAAATGCGCTCCCTGGGAATGAATTGGAGGGGAAGGGACATGTTGTATACCGACCTGCGGAGCAAAGCGCCAAAATCTTCGGTATTCCCGTACCGGGACTGTTCTTCGACGCTGATTAATTTACCAACACCCAAACGGGGAAACTGCGTGCTTTTGTTGAATACTTCCCTGGGCATACGAATCAGGCGGATCCGCCAGTTGATGGTGCCCAGAAAATAAAAGAAAGGAGAGTTGCCGTCAAAGAAACGGATAGGCAGTATGGGGACTTTGGCTTTTTGAATGAGCTTGACCACACTGTCCTGCCAGGGGCGATCCTGCACACGCAGGCTGCTGAAACGGAAATCAGACACTGCCCCCGAGGGGAAAAAACCCATGGGATGACCCTCTTGCAAGTGTCCCAGGGTTTCGCGAATACCATTCAGGTTGGCTGTAGCTGCGAGTTTTTTGTTTCCCTGGGGCTTGACGGAAATAAAATGCACATCCATAGCCTCAATCAATGACAACAGCCGGTTGACCATTATTTTAAAGTCTGAGCGAATATGAGCCATCAGATCAATCAGCATAATACCGTCCAGGCCTCCGTAAGGGTGATTGGATATGGTAATGAAAGCTCCCTCGGGCAATTGTTCCAGACGTTCGGCATTGCCTAGCCGGTATTGTACCCCGAGATCATTTAACAAAGCAGAGGCAAAAGCAGCTCCGCTATATTCGCAACAACGCTGATACAAAGCATTGACCCTGTCGAGCGCGAACATCTTTATGATACGCCCGGCCAGCAGATTTCCCTGTTTGCCTCTGAACACAGGAGACATCTGCTCTAAATCACTGATATCTACCACATGTGTTTTCACAAATACTCTTTGTTGAATACAAAGCTATAAATTAAGTTCTTGTTTTGGTACCGGGGCTTGATTCTTTTTTATTTCTTTTTCGTCTTTGTCGCGCTTATCTGCCAAAATAAGCAATTCCACAGTACTTATTACATTCACGACCAACAATACGAGACAAGCCAATGCTCCGGTATAAATGATGGAATCCTTGATAAAAATTTCGGCCAGCAAAATCAGCGATATAACTATCCTGACCTCGGTTGGACCAAAAATACCGGTGTCGATGGCGTATTGATCTGTCACTTTGTAGCGCATCAGGGCGGTGATCATGGCCCAGCCGTACATGACCACAAAAGCAACTCCAAAAAACTTCACAAAACCCTGTGTATAGATGGCATAACCGGCGCCAATCAACAAAGTAGTAAACCAATCTACGGTAATATCCAGGCTGAATCCGTACCACTTGCGGGGTTTGTTGC
>JAAZGQ010000245.1 GCA_012511135.1 Bacteroidales bacterium
GGAAGCTGGACCATGCAAGGTGTTTATGCTTACCAAAGCAGCGGTAATACATCTGCCAGAATGAATACCGGGGGCTATTTAATTTTGCCTTACCTAAACAATCCTACATCCATTGCTTTCAGCCACAAAGCCAGTGGCAGCTACAAAACCCTCCTGCTCGAAAAATCGCTCGATAAAGCTGAAACTTGGGAAACTTTGCAGACTTATGCCTCTGCTTCAGGTGATTTTGCCAGGGTTTCAGCCACAGTAGGCCTGGGAACTGCCGACAGTGTATTGTTGCGCTTAAGCTGCAAAGCGGCTACAATATACATAGATGATGTGGAGGTGTTTTATTCTACTATGGCCGAAGAACCCGGGCAGCAAGCAGCCATCAAGGCTGGAAGTATTTCTGGTCAGACTGTCAGTATACTGTTTGAAAAAGGTGACGGCCAGGGACGACTGCTTGTTTGTCAGCCCGACTCCTCCGTATCTTGGGAGCCGAAGGATGGAGTTTCCTACACCGGCTCTTTTCCTAAGCGCCTGCCCGAAGGTCAAATCCTTGTATCCTCAGGAGACGAAGACAGCGTATTGGCAACAGGATTAGAACCCGGTGTGAACTATTACTTTACTGTTTTCGAATACAATGGCCAGGGCAACGATCGAAATTATTTGTGCCCGGGCAACTACTGTCAGGCCCGTACTTCCGAAGAGCCTTCTTTGTGGGCCGATAAAAACCAGCTGGCATTCCGCAAAGTTATTCCGGGCAATCAACGCTACCAAAGCATAAAGATTTGGGCAAAATTTCTTGTGCCGGCCAACGACAGCGTCTTACTGAGTTGTACTGACCCCAACTTCAGCCTGAGCAGAACTCAAAACGGGGAATTTGTTTCTGCTTTGTACCTGCCCAATAATAATGGAGAAATATCAGGTAGTGAGATATTTGTCCGTTACGCTCCCCAAAATTTCGGCCTGCATCAGGCTTACTTAAGTATCAGTCAGGGGAATTTAAGGGACAGCATCTTGTTGAGCGGAGAAGGTTCGGAAACAGAAAATTACAGCTATTACATAGCGCCCTACGGAAGCGATACTAATGGAGACGGCAGTCTGGAAAATCCCTGGTATAATTTGCAAAAAGCAGTAGATACTGTCAGGGCAGGCGATGAAATCATCTGCAGAGGAGGAGAGTACTTTCCCGATGCGATGAAAGACGGTAGTAAAACAACCGTCAGAATCAGTCATTCCGGATCTCCGGGTCAATGGATCAGTATCAGAAATTACGAAGGAGAGTTTCCGGTGTTCAATTTCAAGGAACAACAACCAAAGCTCGAAGGCAACCGTGGAATATTGCTGACCGGGAATTATTGGCATCTCTACGGTTTGCACATTACCCGCGCCGGAGACAACGGTATCAAGCTCGAAGGCAGCCATAACATCATAGAGCGCTGTACTTTTAGTTATAATTTCGATACCGGCCTGCAACTGGGTTTTGGCCACGATTTCTCGGACAGTGGCCACGGTTCTTCCAACGACGGCAGCTGGTGTGCCTGGAATGACATCATCGATTGTGATTCCTACCGCAACTGCGATTACGATACCAATTACGGATCAGATGCCGACGGCTTCGCCTGTAAGATGCACAACGGCAGGGGTAATCGTTTTATTCGTTGCCGTGCCTGGGAGAATTCTGACGATGCCTGGGATTTATACGAAACAGACTACACAGTCGTACTGATCGAATGCTGGGCCTGGCGTTCGGGCTATGCCGAAGACCACGCATGGGTTAAAGACGTGGTTGCTGTTTCTCACGGATTTTCGGGCAACGGCAATGCCATAAAAATGGGAGGCAATGGCACCGGCGGCAGTTCCAAAGGCAAACACGAAGCCTGGAACTGCGTGGCGTTTAATTGCAATAAATCAGGTTCGGTCAAAGGTTTTGATCAAAACAGCCACGATGACGGCGAAAAGCTGGTCAATTGCCTGGCCTTTGGTTGCGGCTACGATTTTATGTTCGAAAGAGCAAGCGCCAACAGTGAATATTACAACAACGTCTGTCTTGGCAGACAGGAGATAGCAGGTGGGCAGGAAAGTAACAACGCCATTGGTACGGCCACAGACAAAGGCTGGTCTAATAAACTGCTGACAGGAATCACCTACAATGATTTTGTCAGTCTGAGCGAAGAGGACGCAAAGGCGCCCAGAAACGAAGACGGGAGCCTGCCCACACGTTTTGCCCGACTCAAAAGCAGCAGTCCCCTGGTAGATGCAGGCCTTTATATCAAAAATCCATACGAAGAAGTTTTTCCCTTTTTAGCTCAGGCTGTTTACGGCTCTGCCCGTGATATTGGCCCTTACGAATTGGAAGAAGGGAATATTTCATCGGCACCATCCCTGCTGTTGACCCATCAACCCGAATTTAATTTTGAGGTATTTACAGGCGGAGCCGGCAGCACTCAACTAACAATTCGGTTCGTTGCAACAAAATCCACCATAGCTTGTCTGGAAATAATCAGCCTGGAGGGTAAAAGGATATTTATTCGTACCATACAGGTAGTTTCAGGCGGTCAATATTCACTGCCGGTCAGACTGGGAAATTTCAAAAAAGGCGTATATTTATGCAAGATAACGCTGGCAAACAAATCCAAAATCCAACGATTTATAATCCATTAATACGCTTCAAACAGCTTTTCAACCCGTTTATTGGCCGGATTAATCAAGCAAACGACTTATTTTACACCTATTTATGCTTTAAAAACGTTAAATATTTTTTTGGAAGAATTTTTTTCCCATTTCTTTTTGCATGCATGGTTGTATATTTATAAAAACAAGTTACAAAAACCAACCATCTGTTAATCAATGATTTGAATTTTTAGTCAGAATAAAAATAAACGTTAAACCAGAAGTGTTTAACCTTGATTTTAACATATTATCCCCCTAAAAAAAGTGCTTGAAGAATTGCTTGAACACTTGCGTAATAAAAACGCTTAAATTACATTTGCGTTCCAGAGCTATTAACTTTACAGAAGTTAAACCCTAAACAGAAAATGATTGTTAAACAAAAAGTGAAACTTATGAGAAAACTGACTTTTTTACTCGCTTGCCTGTTCCTGGTAGGCGTAGGCTTGGTGAATGCTCAGTCTCGAACGGTAACCGGTAAGGTTATTTATGCCGAAGACGAGCAACCTGTCATTGGTGCATACGTAGTTGTTCAAGGTACCTCCAGGGGTACTGTTACGGATGCTGACGGTAATTTTTCCATTAGCGTGCCTCAGGAAAATACGACCCTGGAATTTTCCTTCCTGGGTATGACGACCGTAGAAGCCGAGGCACAGAACGGAATGGTAATACGCCTGGAGCAAGGAGTGTCCGAGTTGGATGAAGTGATGGTCGTTGCCTTCGGTACTGCAACCAAAAAGTCTTTTACGGGCTCGGCAGCAGTAATAAAAGAAGAAGACATTGTAAAACGTCAGACCTCCGATGTCACCAACAGCCTGGCAGGACAAATTGCAGGTGTACAGGGTTTATCTTCCAACGGCCAGCCCGGTACAGGCTCGACAATCCGCATACGTGGTGTCGGATCGATGTCTGCCAGCAACGCCCCCTTGTACGTAGTGGACGGAATTCCTTACGATAGTGATATATCTGCTCTCAATAATTCAGATATTGAGTCTGTTACAGTGCTAAAAGATGCTTCCTCA
>JAAZGQ010000246.1 GCA_012511135.1 Bacteroidales bacterium
CTATCTGGGAAAAAATGCAGGCTCAACTGGACAAGATGTTCAAGGAAACCGGACATCAAAACGCTTACTTTCCTTTGTTTATTCCCAAATCTTTTTTGAGCCGCGAAGCCGAACACGTCGAAGGTTTTGCCAAAGAATGCGCCGTCGTCACGCATTACAGATTAAAAAAATCTTCTGACGGAGATCAACTGATTGTTGATCCCGAAGCGAAACTCGAAGAAGAACTCATAGTAAGGCCTACCTCAGAAACCATTATCTGGAACACCTATAAAGACTGGATACAATCCTACAGGGATTTACCTATTTTATGCAATCAATGGGCCAACGTGGTGCGTTGGGAGATGCGTACCAGGCTGTTTTTGCGCACTACCGAATTATTATGGCAGGAAGGGCATACCGCGCATGCTACCAAAAAAGAAGCTGAGGAAGAAGCACTGACAATACTGAACATATATTCAGATTTTGCTGAACAATATATGGCCATGCCTGTGCTCAAAGGGGTAAAAACAGCCAACGAACGTTTTGCCGGTGCCCTGGAAACTTACACGATTGAAGCTCTTATGCAGGACGGAAAGGCCTTGCAATCGGGCACTTCACACTTTTTGGGGCAAAATTTTGCCAAAGCTTTCGATGTCACTTTCCTGAACAAAGAAAATAAACTCGATTATGTTTGGGCCACTTCCTGGGGCGTTTCAACCCGCCTTATGGGAGCTCTGATTATGTCTCATTCTGACGATAACGGACTGGTGCTGCCACCCGCACTGGCTCCCTTCCAGGTAGTGATTGTTCCCATATACAAGAATGCCGAACAACTTAAAGAAATAGATAAAAAGGTTGCCTCTTTGATGTTGAAATTAAAAGACTTAGGCATCAGTGTTCGCTATGACAACAACGACAACAAAAAACCCGGATGGAAATTTGCCGAATACGAACTCAAAGGGGTTCCGGTACGCCTGGCCCTGGGAGCAAGAGATCTGCAAAACAACAGCATCGAAGTGGCTCGCAGAGATACGCTGAGCAAGGAAACCCGTTCGATGGAAGGTGTTGAAACTTACATTAAAGAATTACTCGACACTATACAACAAAACATTTACCAAAAGGCCCTGGACTTCCGCACTAAAAATACTTTTGAAGTGAATTCCTACGATGAATTCAAGGAGAAAATCGAAGAAGGAGGCTTTTTGTCCTGCCACTGGGACGGCAGCTCCGAAACCGAAGAGCGGGTTAAAAACGAAACCAAGGCAACCATACGTTGTATACCCCTGGATGGAGACCAGACTCCCGGTACATGCATTTTCAGCGGCAAGCCTTCGGCCCGTAGGGTGATTTTTGCCCGCGCTTATTGATCTCTTATTTCTTAAGATCGGATTCGTTCAGACTTTTGATAATTTGGGAGGCAATGCGTTCTGCAAATAGTTGCCTCAATTCCAGAAGATTATTAAAGCTTTCCCTGTATCCCAACCCCACGCCCTGAGTGGTCATGGCCGATTTAAAGTAACGGCTGTCGTTGGAACGATTGAACATTTTTAGTCTCCAGCGGCCGGACTCCGAGAATTTATACTCCAGGTCAAAGTCGCCGATGAATTGGGTGTTATTATTGACCAGATCTTCGCGGGAACCAATATTGCCGTTTATAATTAACCTATTGTCCATCAGTTGACTGCTCATAGCCAACTGCCATTCCCCCAAGCCTTGAGCCACCAGGTCATCGTAGCGGTAATTGAAGTCAAAAGTCAGGAAGGAAGAACCCAGAGCCTGATATATCATGTTGTTCAACTGGCTGGAAATGGACGAAAGTGTAGCACCTACTACTGCATTTACGTTGTTATTGTTGTTTTGTGCCAGATTGTTTTCGGCGGCTGCAAAACGATTCAGAAGCATCAAATAAACAATTTGCCGGTTAAGCATTTCATCGGTGTTAATCACATTCATTACCCGGCGTTTCAATTCCTCGTCGGCCGAAGGAAAGTCCAGACCCAGTTCGATGTTGGGATGCTGCAGTTCTCCAGATAACAACAAAGTGCAATTGACCGGAATACTGCTGCGATTCAAATTTAAAGCAGCAATTTCGGCTTCATCCAGCAAATCACTCAAAGAAACATTTACCACCGAATAAATCGCGTTAATATTCATATCGGCTTCCAGAGGATCACCGGAGAAATTAATGGTACTGCCTTGTGATATGCTAAAATCTCTACGCAGAAGATCCTGAATGATAAACTGATAACTACCCGATTCAAGAGTATAACGGCCGTAAAGTTCAATATCGCCGGTATTGTCATAAACCAGGCGGATACTGCCGGCTCCACGGCCCCGGATTTCATCTCCGGTGGTGGGATTTGTTACCAGGATAATTTCGGCAGAGGGAGTGGCCTCAATCTGCAGATTTAAATTAAGTCTTGAAACCGGAGTTTCTCCACTCTTTCCTGCGATGGGGATCAAAAACCTTTGCTGCTCTTTAAGACTGTCTTTTTGAATTTTTTTGTCCCGGTCTACAAATTCAATAAAACTATAGTCACTAACCTCTGATTCTTCGAGCAAAGTTAGGGCAAAACTGCTGCGTTCGTCAGTACGCATATTTATATCCATCTGAATATCCTCCAGCGGGCCATTTAAGAGTGCTGAACCACTGGCATAAACCCTGCCGTAGAATTGTTCTTCGTAGGAAGGTTCAACATCGAAGACTTTAAGTTGTTCGGTTTGAATATTCAGATCAAGGGAAACATCAGCGAAATAATTATGCCTGATGGCTCCGTTGATAGTAGCTCTGTTGCCTTCGCTATCACTGAGGTTTATATTATTAAAAAAGATACCATTAGGTGTCAGGTGTATGGAATCGTTAAAATAGTAGTTGCAATGGAGCAAATCCACGCCAATCACTCCATTTTCCACGAAAGCATCGCTGGTAATACCTACTTTGTTATCGCTAAAGGTTCCGGCGATTTCCAGGTATCCGCTGCCGTAACCATCCAGATTTTCGATAACAGATTCTATAAAGCTTCCTATGAATGAGAGTCTTACCTTGTGAGCATCTATCCACAAATAAATAGAATCGGCAGCAGGAAAAATACCACCCCTGGCTTTGGCTACCTGTAGGCCTCTGTCCAGCAGAATACCGCTCATTTCAATACCGGCAATCTCTTCATTCCAGCTTGAATTAAAGTTTAAATCTCCCAGCACCGCTTTGTTAAGAGAAAAATTTTCTGCGCTCAATGAAGCATTTAGTTTGGGCTCTTCAAATAGGTTGATTATTTGCGCAGCACCGCTGATATTGCCTCCTAAACTTACTGATCCCTCTTTTTGGGGAAGTAATTCGAATATATAATCCAGATTTACCTTATTCAGATCAACCCAAAACTCATCTTTGTTGTTATCAGATAGGATTCCGTCGAGTTTAATGTATTGATTGTTATGATGAACAAGGAAATTATTTACATGTAATTCTTTCCCATTCCATTGCAGATCAGATGTTTCCATTCTCCACAAAGAATCTCTCAACACAAGTTCCGATGGTTTAAAAGTGGAGTAAATACTCAAGGCAGATTTCGGATTTAACCGCTCAAATCGCAGACTGTTGCTCAAATTTATATTGTATACTTCTCCGGTATCAGTGTGCCAATAAGTATCCCAATTTATCTCATTATTCAAAGCCCTGGCTTTAAAATCAAAATTCAGACTGCTGGTATCGTCCTGCTCAAATACTCCGGTAAAACTCCATTGCAAGGAATCTGAAGGATTCTCAAGCGAGCTTTGTACCGAACGTATACGAAAACCATCAAGATCAATTGTATCAGCATCGAGTTTTAGAGCAAACAAGCCTGATTCCTCTCTGAAATAGCCTTCGAAAGATAAGCCCGATGGCAGGCTCAGGGGCAGGCTCAAGGCCCGGGACAAGGTCCTGGTATCGTTAAGCTTAAAACGGAAGTCGTAGTTGTTTCCGCTATGCAAATCCCCTTTTTTGCCGGGGAACAGGGCAGGTAAGTAGCGCAACAGAGCCATGTCGCGGGCATCCTCCAGCAAGCTTGTCATATCGATGCGTCCGTACATCCAGCCCTGGAGCAAAGCTGATTTCAACAATAAATAGCGTTCACCTTTATTATCACCGCTTAGCGCATAGAAATTGTCCAGTTCAAATAATTCAGTATTATTTTCAAAACGCACAGAATCTATGTTTAAACTACCACGCAGGGATTCGGGGCTGCTGCCTTTTAAATCGGCCTGCATTTTGAATGAGAGATCAGAACCGCTTTCTGTATCCGTTTGCATCAAGTTCAAGCTGTGCAAATCTATATGATCGGCATTAAGGCGAAAATTGATATTAGCCTCATCGCCCAGGTTGTTCAGTGATACAGCCAAATCCAACAAACAATTATTATCTCCGGAGTTTAGATTTGCCCGGTAAAAACCAAGGCCGTTGTAGTAGCCATCCAATAAAATATTGCGATAAGTGTAATTGTTTAATTGCAAGCTCTTGAAAGTTGCGCTTAAATCGGCAATAGGGGGATCGACCCCGGCTTTTTTCCCGTTTATGTTTATTTCGAAAGCTGTTTTGCCCAGTTTTATACCAGTGTCAAACAAGTTATTCAAGGCATAGGAATCAGATCCTAAGTTCATATTGAAATCATAAATGGCATCCGAAGCAGAATAGTTTATTTGTGCCATAATTGACAAAATTCCCGGATCGGCCAGGAGTTCGCCAGCCATACTCCAGTTCTCAGGTTCCAGTGCAACCTGTCCGCAGAAATCCAAAGCTCCGAGATTGTAAATAACAGCCGGAATGTCACTGTCTTCAATAGAAAAAACATCTTGTATCAGGCGAATTACTTCAGGTTGTATATGCAAAAAGTCAACCGAAGATAGCAAGCGTAATTGATTTTCATCCCTGACATCGCTCAGTTCGACCTTACCATTAAAGTATACCACGCTATCCATTTGAAAACGTAATTCGTTTAACTCCAGATAATTTTCACCACCACTAAGAGAAAATGCCAAGTCAGCATTGCTGTTTTCAAGTTGCAAATCAGGGGGTAAAAAGCCGGCTATGTCAGAAAAACTCAGAGATAAGTTTACTCCAACCGGATCTTTTAACTTAAATGATTCAGGATAGCCTTCTGCATTGGTTTCATAGGCAAGTTCCAGGCTGTCTATGCTCAAATTCGATTTTGGCAAGACTAAGCCAAAGTCATCCACTATGATACTATGCTCATCAATTAATGCTCTAACAATCATATCGTTGATCACAAATCCGCCGGCTTCCTCTATGAACAAAGAATTAATTATTAGCATTGGAGGAGAGTCCCGTGGAATATCTGCGGAGAGTTTGGCATTCAATTTCTGAATTGCTAAGTGATTTACATCAAAGTATTTGCTCCCTTCCTGATTATACTCCAACGCCTGTTCAGGGGCAGTAATTACATCGTAACTGAAAGAACAATCTTTTAACATCAGCGACCTTAGCTTAAAAGAACTAAAAATCTGCTTATCGGTTTTAAAAAGCTTAGCAAGATAGGCTATGTTCAAAGGACTGTCCTGATCAATCCTATACAGTTGTAATTTTGCCCTAATAAGCCTTATGTCAGTAATGTCCAACTTTCTGCCAAGCAAAAGAGGCAGAGTTCGCACATTAATATCCAGGCGCTCGGCCCAAAGAAAGTTCTGGCCCAGGCTATCTGCAAGGCTAAGCCCTTCAAATTGAATTAGTATGTTTTTGTCTATATGGAAGTCAAAAGATTCAAAGCCGGGCTCCAGATCAAACTCCATGGCCAGCACCTTGGCATAATGCTGCAGGAGGCTGTGCTGAAACTTTTTGTTGTTCAGCACAAGCAGAGGCAAAAGTATAATTGCCAATACCGCGAATAGCCAATAAAAACCTTTCTTTTTCAAACGATATATTGTATTTTTGCAGGCTGCTAATCAGAAAGCTATAAGTTGGCAAAAATAAGAAAATCTATGAACTCTACATACATTCTGGGGATAGAATCTTCCTGCGATGATACTTCTGCTGCTGTTTTAAAAGATCGTACTCTATTGTCCAACGTCATAGCCAGTCAAAAAATTCACGAAGCCTACGGTGGAGTGGTGCCCGAACTGGCTTCCCGTGCCCATGAACAAAATATTGTTCCGGTGGTGGATCAGGCTCTTAAACAAGCAGGGATTAATAAAAAAGACCTTAGCGCCATTGCCTTTACACTGGGCCCGGGACTGATGGGTTCTCTGCTGGTTGGTACCTCCTTTGCCAAAGGTCTTGCTCTTTCACTCAGACTGCCACTGATACAGGTGAATCATTTGCATGGGCATATTTTGGCTCACTTTATTCGTGTCGAGGGCAAAGAAAAAACGGAACCCAGGTTCCCGTTTATTTGTCTGCTCGTGTCGGGAGGCAATTCTCAATTGGTGCTGGTGCATTCTGTCAAAGAGATGGAAATCATAGGACAAACCATAGACGACGCTGCCGGAGAAGCCTTCGATAAATGCGGCAAAATGCTGGGACTGGATTATCCGGCCGGACCTCAGATTGATCGCCTTGCGGCCATCGGCGATCCTGTTTCTTTTCGTTTCAGTAAACCGCAAATTCCGGGCTTTGATTACAGCTTTAGCGGTCTCAAAACCTCCTTTTTATATCGTTTACGCGATGAAATGGCAACAAACGGAGACTTTATACGGGAACGCAAGGCCGATTTATCTGCCTCCTTGCAGGCAACTATTGTAGACATCTTGATGGACAAACTCATCAAAGCAAGCAAAGAATATAAGATCAAAGAAATTGCCTTATCCGGAGGGGTATCTGCAAATTCCGGCTTGCGCAAAGCTGTTGAGGAAACAGCCCTCAAAAAAGGCTGGACTATACATCTTCCAGCTTTATCTTTTACTACCGACAATGCCGCTATGATTGCTGTTGCCGGTTATTACAAATATTTAGAACAGGATTTTTGCGGCCTGGATGCAGCACCTTATTCCAGAGTCAGTATATAATTGAATAAGTATGGAAAACAGCCAAACTATGGCAAATAAGCTGGTTGAAATTATCACTATAGGTGACGAAATCATTAACGGACAAATCGTAGACAGCAATTCTGCCTGGATAGCCTCTTTTTTGAACCGTTCCGGCTTTGAAGTGAATAAAATAACTTCGGTTCCTGATCAATCTGAAGCTATACTTCAGTCGATTGATTCAGCCTTTTCCAATGCAGGGATTGTATTACTGACAGGAGGGCTGGGACCAACCAAAGACGATATTACCAAGCATTGCCTTTGTACTTATTTCAAAACTAAACTTGTTTTTAATCAGGCTGTTTACGACAACATGACTGAAATGTTCAATAAACGGGGTTTATGGACAATAAACAGTTTTAACCGATCGCAAGCCGAAGTCCCGGAAGCCTGCACTGTAATTATCAATCGCAAGGGCACAGCACCCCTCAGTTGGTTTGAAAAGGAGGGAAAGATTCTGGTCTCTATGCCTGGAGTCCCTCTGGAAATGATGTGGAGTATGGAAAAAGAGATAATGCCCCGTTTACTGAACAAAGTGCAATCTCAAGCCATCATTCAACGTTATTTATGGGTCAAAGGCTATCCCGAAGCCGTTTTAGCTGAATTTATCGCTGATTGGGAGGACGATTTGCCTCCTGAACTTAAGTTGGCTTATCTTCCCCAACGCTCTGTAATGCTCTTGCGCCTGACGGCCAAAAACAGCGACGAAGCAAACTTGAACAATTTGTTGAATTCCAATATTGAACAATTAAAAACGCTGTTGGGAGAAGCTGTTTTTGCCGAAGGGGTCAAAAGCCTGGAAGAGGCCCTGGGCCAGGTACTTATAAAAAAAAGGCTCCGCCTGGCTTTGGCCGAAAGTTGTACGGGAGGAGCGCTGGGAGCCCGGCTAACCAGAGCTCCCGGCAGTTCGGCCTATTTTTTGGGCAGTATAGTCAGTTATGCCAACGAGATAAAACAAGACTTGCTGGCTGTTCCTGAAATTATGCTTCAAAACAAAGGCGCGGTGAGTAAAGAAGTTGTGGAAGCAATGGCAGAGGGAGTAAGAATTAAACTCAAAAGTGATATAGGCATTGCCATCAGCGGTATAGCCGGACCGGAAGGAGGCAGTAAGGAAAAACCGGTCGGTACAGTCTTCATTGCTTTGGCCGACAATGATCAATGCTTGTGCAGAAAGTTTGAATTTCAATTGGATAGAACTGGCAATATTGAGCAGGCAGTACATCAGGCTTTGATCTTGTTGTTAGATTATTTATACCTATAAATCAGCCACATAGGCCTTGAAGATAATTTTTATAAATTTTATTAGGGGAATAGTTGGAAAATAATCAAAAAAAGCTGATCTTTGCAGCCGCAAAAAACTATTCTCTTGTTATTCAATTACAAGTGGATAACAGAAAGCAAAAAACACTACAAAACAACCAAATAAAATACAGCGATGTCAAAAGTTTGTCAGATTACAGGGAAAAAAGCAATGATTGGCAATAACGTCTCTCACTCCAAGAGGCGCACAAAGCGCAAATTCAACGTAAATCTGTTTGAAAAGAAATTCTACTGGGTAGAACAAGATTGTTGGATTGCATTGACCATTTCTGCTGCAGGATTGCGCATCATCAACCGCAAAGGTTTGGATCAGGCCATCAAAAAAGCCGGAGAAGATGGTTATCTGCATTTGGAAGAAGTTAAAATACTTAATTAGGAGGAATACTCATGGCAAAAAAAGCAAAAGGAAACAGAATTCAGGTCATCCTGGAGTGCACGGAACATAAGGCAAGCGGTATGCCCGGAACCTCCCGTTACATTACCACCAAGAACCGCAAAAATACGACTGCCAGAATGGAATTGAAAAAATACAATCCCATACTCAAGAAAGTCACTGTACATAAAGAAATCAAATAAGTATACTCATGGCAAAGAAAACAGTTGCTACCCTGCGTAATGCCGGTAGCCGTAACACGGTGAAAGTCATTAAAATGGTGAAAGCACCCGAAACAGGATCCTATTCTTTCAAGGAAGAAATGGTTCCCGTAGACAAAGTTAACGAATACCTGAAAAAATAAATCGGGTTTTACTTAAGACTATAAAGGTTGTTTTTTCACGAAAACAGCCTTTTTGTGCATATATAACAAAGGAATTTAATGGGTATTTTCAGTATTTTTTCTAAAGATAAAAAGGAAAAGCTTGACCAGGGTTTATCCAAAACCAAGGAAAGCTTTTTAACGAAAATAAATCGTGCTAATGCCGGAAAATCAAAGGTTGATGAACAGGCTTTGGATCAACACGAAGAAATCCTGATTGGCTCAGACGTTGGAGTTGAAACCACACTCCGAATCATAGAACGAATAGAAAAACGTATAGAAAGAGACAAGTACGTCACTACAGATGAATTGTACACTATTCTGCGTGAGGAAACAGCTGAATTACTAATAGAAAATAATCAGGAAGCTTCCAACGACTTTATAATACCCGAAAACTCAAAACCATACGTAATAATGGTAGTAGGTGTAAACGGTGTTGGAAAAACTACTACTATTGGTAAACTGGCTCATCAATATACTCAGCGGGGTAAAAAGGTTTATATTGGAGCAGCAGATACCTTTCGGGCAGCAGCCATAGAACAATTATGCGTTTGGGCAGACAGGGCAGGAGCTACTGTTGTCAAACAAATCATGGGTTCCGACCCGGCTTCGGTAGTATTCGACACTTTAAGTTCAGCTCTCAGTAATCAGGCCGATGTCGTGCTTATTGATACGGCCGGAAGGTTGCACAATAAGATCAATCTGATGAATGAGCTAAGCAAAATCAAGAAAGTGATGAAAAAACTGATGCCGGAAGCTCCTCATGAAATTTTGCTCGTTTTGGATGCATCCACCGGACAAAATGCTTTTGAACAAGCCAAACAATTCAGCCTGGCCACCGAAGTAAACGCCCTGGCTATAACCAAACTGGATGGTACAGCCAAGGGTGGGGTAGTATTGGGTATTTCAGATCAATTCAAAATTCCTGTTAAATACATTGGCTTGGGCGAAGGCATAGACCATCTCCAGATATTCAACCGCAAAGAATTTGTAAACGCTCTGTTTGGCGGCCAATTCTGATGAATAAGAAAACACCCAAACTGGCCAGCATAATTTCGCTGGGCTGCTCCAAAAATCTGGTAGACTCGGAACAATTATTGTTTCAACTCCAGGCTGCCGGCTATAGTATAAAACACAATACCGACCAGGCAGAGGGCGGAGTGGTTATAATCAATACCTGTGGCTTCATTCAGGACGCCAAAGAGGAATCCATCGAAGTTATTTTACAATATGCAGCTGCCCGTAAGCGAGGCAAAATAAGCAAGCTTATTGTAATGGGTTGTTTATCTGAGCGTTACATGAATGACCTGGAAGCTGAGATTCCGGAGGTTGACGCCTATTTCGGAAAATTCAACTGGCAAAACATTCTAAACGAACTTGGCGAAGAGTACCGGGAAGCAGACAAAAACCAACGTATCCTGACCACGCCGCCACATTACGCTTATATAAAAATCTCCGAAGGTTGTAACCGTCGTTGTTCCTTTTGCGCTATACCTCTGATCACCGGCAGACACCGCTCTCGCAGCATCGAAGATATTACACTGGAAATCAAAGATCTGACTTTGAAAGGGGTTAAGGAATTTCAACTCATTGCTCAGGATTTATCCTATTACGGCAAGGATTTGTACAAAGAAAACAAACTGGCAGAACTCATCGAAACAATTGCAGATATACCCGGAGTAGAGTGGTTGCGACTGCATTATACTTATCCACGCAATTTTCCCTTAGACATTCTTCCGGTAATCCGTGAAAGAAACAATGTCTGCAAGTACCTGGATATGGCTCTGCAACATTGCAGCGATGGTGTACTACAAAAAATGCAGCGAGGCATCGATCATAGATCCACGTTGGCTCTTATAGAAGGTATTCGCAAGGAAGTTCCGGGTATTCATCTCAGAACCACTTTGATGGTTGGACATCCCGGAGAAACTGAGGCAGATTTTGAAGCTCTCAAACAATTTGTGCGCGAATTCCGTTTTGAACGTATGGGGGCTTTTGCTTATTCAGACGAAGAAGGTACATACGCAAACAGACATTATACTGACGATGTTCCACAGGAAATCAAGCAAGCCCGGCTGGATGAGCTTATGAGCATACAACAAGAGATTGCCGCTTCGTTGAATCAGAAAAAGATAGGCCAGGTTCACAAAGTCATAATTGACAGAGAAGAAGCTGAATATTATATCGCCCGAACACAATTTGATTCGCCCGAAGTGGATCCTGAAGTATTTATAGACAAAACACAAGTATTAACTATTGGAGAATTTTACCAGGCCCGCATTTACGATGCCGGCATGTACGATTTATACGCTAAAATTCAAGCCTAAAGAAAAAAGCATGAACAGACTCATTTTACTGATTAGTAGCCTTTTACTAAGTTTTCCCTTAGCGGCCCAAAGCCTTACCGAAAAGACCTCACAAAATACTGCACAAAATACTTCACAAAGTACGACCGAAAATAAAGCACAAAGCGCGGTCCAAAATGAAACTTCAACAAAAACCTGGAATCTTTACGGTTTTGTACGCAGCGATTTTTTTGCCCAAAACCGCAACACACGTACTGCCGTATTGGATTTGTTTCCACTGTATCCGCTACCCGAATACCTGAACGGAGTGGGAGAGGATCTCAACAATACTCCATCGGCAGGTCTGTCCAGTATTACGACCCGTATGGGGTTAAAATTCAAGTCTGCCGGTATTCTGGGAGCAAAAACACATACCTCAGTCATCGAAACTGACTTTGGTGGCAGTTCTGATTATATTTTAGTACGTATACGCAAGGCTTATAGTCAACTGGATTGGGAAAAAAGTAGCTTGATAGTGGGGCAGACCTGGCATCCGCTTTTTATTGAACATTTAATGCCTAACGTTGTTTCCCTAAATACCGGAGCACCGTTTCAGGCTTTCAACCGCAGCCCGCAAATACGTTATAATTACAGGGGAGAGTACTTCAATCTTACTGGAGCAGCCATATATCAATTGATGTATGCCTCTTCGGGGCCTAAAGGTAAAAGTATTCAATATCAGAAAGATGCCGTGATTCCTAATTTCTTTACCGGAGCTGAATTCAACAACGGCAAACTGATTGCAGGTATAGGAGCTGATTACAAAGCCATACGACCCGAAAAAACACGAATGGATGCCTCCAGCGTAGAAGGCATAAACAAATCATTATTAAA
>JAAZGQ010000247.1 GCA_012511135.1 Bacteroidales bacterium
GAAAGCCCGTGACCCAGCGAACCGGAATTGGCATCTACTCCCGGGGTCTTTTTCAGATCGGGATGTCCTTGCAAACGAGAACCCAGGCTGCGGAGGGTTTTGAGTTCTACCGGAGGAAAATAGCCCCTGCGGGCCAAGGCAGCATACCACAAGGGGCAGGCATGACCTTTGGACAAGATAAAGCGGTCACGTTCATTCCAGGCCGGGTCTTCGGGACGGAGCCTCAATAAATCAAAATACAAGACAGCCACCAGATCGGCAGCCGACATACAGGGCCCGGGATGGCCGTCTTTGGCGTAATATACGGCATTGACCACGTCTCGTCGCAACTGGGCAGCCATAGCGCTCAGTTTTTCTACGCGTTCATTCATAGCTTTGCTTCAGTTTGTTGTTGCTCCTTGAGCATTCCAAGTTCAAATATATGGGATTCTCTGCTATTGCAGTAATTCTGCGCGCATTTTTAACCAATCTTTTCGAAAGGTTTTGCAATGTCGTCTTCTTGCAGGGCTTTGCCTTGGGGCAGAAAGTCGGCAGCTCTGCTTCCCAGCACTCTGTGTATTTCCGCCGGAGGCAAACCATGACCCGGGCGTACAGAACGGATGTTCTCCTTAGTAAAAATCTCTCCCGGTGCAATGTCTTTTACCACAAACAGCGAGCGTCTTCTCAGTCTGTCTGCATCGCTTAGACTGTAATCCACTTCACCCAGGGCCAGTTCAGCCTTACGCACGGCCTGTACCATTTCGGCAAACTCCTGAGGCTCCATCGAAAAAGCAGCATCGGGGCCACCCAGACTGCGATCGAGTATAAAGTGTTTTTCTATCATGCAGGCTCCCAGCGAAGTTGCTACTACCGGCACCATCCAGCCCGGGCTGTGATCGGACAAACCCACCTTAAGCCCAAAGCGTTGTTGCATATCGGGGATGGTAAGCAAATTGGCCTGTTCAACTTTGGCCGGATATTGCGAAGTGCATTTCAACAAGGTAATGTCCTCGTTGTTTTGCCTGTGACAGGCAGCCAGGGCCGCCTCAATATCGTCCAAAGCAGCCACCCCGGTCGAAAACACCATAGGCCTGCCTTTGGAAGCAGCATATTCAATCAGCGGAATATCGTTGATCTCCATGGCTGCAATCTTGTACATAGGCACATTCATATGTTCCAGAAAATCAACTGCTTCCAAATCAAAAGGCGTAGAAAACAAAATCATTCCCAGGCTTTCGGCCAGCTCTTTTAAACGCGGCTGCCATTCATAAGGCATGGCGGCCTGTTGATACAACTGCCAGGGCGTATAGCCCTTCCATAAACCCGAAGTTTTGGGAGCAAAAGGGCCCTGATCCAGCTCCAGCGTTAGACTTTCGGGCCTGAATGTCTGCAGCTTAACAGCATCGGCTCCGGCCCGGGCCATGGCTTCTATGGTTTTGGCAGCCAAATCGTAATTCCGGTTGTGGTTGGCCGATAGTTCGGCAACAATTAAAACTTTCTTTTTCATAATACCCTGGAATTATATGTTTCTTCCAATAAACCGGCAACGCGCTCCGGTCCCCGGAGATCCATCAATGCACGGGCTTTTTGAGAAAGCTCTCTGCGAAGGGCATACTGCCCCAGCCTGTCAATCGCTTCTTGCAGGCGGGCAGGCTCCAGCTCCTCTATATTACCCAAATTGACAAAGGCCTGGCTTTGTCCGGCTAAAAAACCGGAGGCATGGGCAGTACTTTCCTGATGCCCGTATGCCAGCAGAGGCATCCCTAAATACAAAAATTCGTAAGTACTCACGCCAAAGGCCGTCAGCAAGGCATCCTGCCGCAAAATCTCCTGATGCGAAAAGGGCCTGAACTCCCAACCGGCAGGTAAATCAGCCGGAATCTCCTTGTGATGCATATAGTCCTTGCCGTAAAAGAACAGCAGCCTGGCAGGCAATGCATCCAAAGTTTTGAGCATCCCATACAGTCTGAGCAAGGTATTGGCCGGATCGCTGCCACCTGCACTCAGAGCCAGACTCTGCCACTTGATACGCTGGCGGCTTTTAGGCTGAACTTGAGCCAGTTCAGGATGAAACATTGTATAGTCCAGTCCCCGGGCAACACGAGTCTGCAGACTGAAGTCACTAAAGAATTCAATCCCCTGATGAATCGAAGGCAAAATATACAAATCGGCCAGTTTTCGGGAAGCACTCAGGTTTTGGTAAAACACCAGCCTGGCCTTCTGTTTAATGCGAAGGGCCAATTCGGGGCTGAATTCCTGATTGCCATCCACATAAAGCAGATCAACAGGCCATCGTTCAATCAGCGCCAGCGTTTCTTCGTTAGCCCGCTCAGGCTTCAAAACAAAATGTCTCAGGCTGCCCGGAAGCCTGCTCTCCTGTACTGAAAAATCCCGGACAGGAGCATCCCTCGTTTCAGACAGAGCAAAGCCGGAACAATACCTGGCAAAAAGCGCTTCGGCCTCTTTTTTCCAAAATTCAGAATCCAGGTGGCAAAACCATAGCCGATGTCCCCTGGACAAGAGTATCCCGGCCAGGTTCAGGCTTCTGTAAAAATGCCCCAGGCCTGTAGCGCCGCCGGCATCCACCCGAAACAAAATATTCATGACTTATTTGGTATAGCCAATCACTCTGGCGGGATTGCCCACCACCTTGGCGTAATCTTCCACATCTTTCAGAACCACTGCTCCAATGCCAGTTACCGACCATTTCCCCAGAGTTACAAATTCAAGAGTAGTAGCGTTGGTGCCCAGATAAGCTCCCTCTTTCAGGTGCACATCAGCACCTACACAGGCATTGTTGGCCACATAACTGAAATTATCCAACACAGCACCGTGTGTAATAACAGCATGGGTAAAAATCTGCACATGATCGCCAATTTGGGTATTGGGCCCCACCGAGACAAAGGGCTGTATACAAACTCCGTAGCCTAAACGGGCAAATTTTGACACCACTGCCGTGGGATGAATCAGAGTGGCAAAACGTTCCCTGGGAATACCCAGATCTGTCAATTTAGACAAATAGGCATAGTTGTACTTAACCGAAATCAGGCTGTAAAAAAAGTAAACATCGGGATCGGCCAAAAAGTTTTCAACCGTCTCCCGGTCAATTTTGCCCAAGACTGGACAGTCGTTGATGGGAGCTGTTTCGCGATCGTTCAAAAATCCGATCAGCTCCCAGGCCGGACTCAGCCGGTTGATGTCTTCAACTGTCGATTGCACCACAGTGCCGTTGCCGTAACCTCCTATGATGATGAGTTTTTTCATGCTTCAGCTTTGTTTTTCAGCTCCATCAGACGGGCCTTCTCGAGCACTTTACGGGCAGCAACCACCATGGGCGGCCCAATGAATTTATTGTCGACCACATCCACTCCTTTGCCCGATTTTGCGGCTGCTTCGGCCATGTCAAGCATTTCGCGGGCAGAAATTATTTCTTGTTCGTCGGGCGAAAAATAACGATGCACCAAGGGGAGTTCTTTGGGATGCAAAACCAGCATACCCTCAAAACCAAGATTCTTGGCAAGCACCAGGTTGCGTTCCAGGTCTTCGAGATCGTGCACCTTAATATGAACTGTATCAACCGGCACCACATTATTGGCCCGGGCAGCCATGGCTATCATAGCTCTGGCCGTAAAAATACTCTGGCCGGCGGCATCGTGCACTCCTTCCAGATCGGTCACAAAATCTTCACAGCCAAAAGCAATCGCCACCACCCTTTTGGAGGCACGGCAAATATCCTGGGCATTGAGCACGGCCCCGGCAGTCTCGATCAGGGGAATCAATTTAAAACTGCCTATGGGCAAGCCTTTTTCGTATTCAATAGTATCCAGCAGTTTATCAATAAAATAGACATCCTGGCCTGTATACGATTTGGGATACATAAAACCATGCACCCCGGGAATGGTCAGGGCTTGCAAATCCTTGAGCAATTCTCCGCTCTCACGGTCGTTTACACGGGGAAACACAAGATGCTTACCAAATTTTCCGGCCTGCACAAAATCAATAACTTGTTGTCTGGCCAGTATTTTATTGCTTCGGGGCAGCACTGAATCTTCGATGTCAAGCAGAAGCACGTCGGCCTCGCTGCGGGCTGCACTCAACATCAGACGTTCGTTGTGGGCGGGCACAAACATCAGGCTCCGCATCAGGTAGCTTGAATGATTTTTCATATCGGTCGTTTTTTGATCAATACTTTGCGCCTGAACTTCAACACAGGTTCCTGACGCTGATTGCGGGCAATTGTTTCGACATACACCACACCCCGGTCGCTTTTGGATTTAGATTCTTGTTTTGCCAGAATTTCGGTAGTAGCGTACAGGCTATCCCCTATAAAGACCGGAGCCAGATGCTCAATATTTTCGTAGACCAGATTGGCCACGGCCTTACCGCTGATATCCGGCACTGTCATGCCCACCACCAGCGAAAACACCAGGGTACCCACCACCAGGATTTTTCCGTGTTGGTTATGTTCGGCATAATCCAGATTTGTATGCAGGGGATGCATATTCATGGTCAGGAGCGAAAACAAATTGTTGTCACTTTCAAAGATGGTTTTCGACAGTTGGTGCTCAACAAAAGCCCCTACTTCGAAATCCTCAAAATAATTACCCAGTTCAAAGGCTTTCATACAAATTAATTCAGGAATTAAATTCAGGATCAAGGTATTGACGTATTTTGTGACGTATACTCTCTATGCTTTCCCAGTCTGAATTCTGGTCAGAGCTGTAATGAAAACCAGGGGGTACTTTCTTCGCTTTAAACTGCCCGAGGAAATCGTCAATCTTGAAAAGCGGACGCTGGGGCAAAATAACGTAATAAGGCCCCAAATCGTAAGTATAATAAGAATCCGAGGCCGTAATCATCTCCTCGTGCAGCTTTTCGCCGGGACGTATGCCCACTGTCCGCTGCTCACAGCCGGGAGCCACTGCTTCGGCCAAATCCGTGATACGGTAGGAAGGAATTTTAGGGACAAAGATTTCTCCTCCCCAGGCCTGCTCCAAGGCATAAAGCACCATCTCTACCCCTTCCTGTATAGGAATATTGAAACGGGTCATCTGCGGATCGGTAATGGGGATCCAACCCTGTTTTTTCTTCTCCATAAAAAAGGGAATCACCGAACCGTTCGAGGCCATCACGTTGCCGTAACGCACCACCGAAAAACGAATATCTTTGGTCCCCTTGATGCGATTGGCCGCCACAAACAATTTGTCGGAAGTCAGCTTGGTGGCACCATAGAGATTGATGGGCGCACAAGCTTTGTCGGTAGACAAGGCCACCACCCCTTTGACTTCGGTCATCAGGCAGGCATCTATCACGTTCTGCGCTCCCCCCACATTGGTTTTGACACATTCCGAAGGATTGTATTCGGCAATATGCACATGTTTCATGGCCGCGGCATGAATTACGTAATCTATGCCACTCATGGCTCTGACCAGTCTTTCGCGATCGCGCACATCACCAATAAAAAAACGGATCTGCGGATATTTCTCGAAGGGAAACTCCTGATCCATCACAAATTGCTTTTGTTCGTCGCGCGAATATATTACCAGCCGTTTAATACCGGGGTATTTACTAAAAATAGTCCTGGTTAGCGCTTTGCCCAGGCTGCCGGTACCACCGGTGATCAATACGGAGGAGTTGTTGAGCATGTTATTCGGTATTAATTAAGCGCAAAAATAAGGAATATAAACCCAAGTGCAAGTAAATAATTATGGAATCTTCCTGAAAAATTTGTTTCTACATACTCAATGCAAAGAATGATCGTGATCCGGCTCAGCTTGGTGGGCAGATTCAGCTGCGCCCGGTTTCAATAAAGCCCGGAGCGAAGGAATCGAATAGCGCAGACCGACATACAAC
>JAAZGQ010000248.1 GCA_012511135.1 Bacteroidales bacterium
AAGAAAATAGCGACTTCTTATCCGGGCATTCTAAAAGAGTTTTTACAAGCCAACAAGATAGATTCCGAAATTCATGTAATCAGCGGCTCTGTCGAAGTGGCTCCCGGTATAGGGCTGGCCGATGCTATCTTTGATATTGTCAGCAGTGGTGGAACCTTGGTCAGCAATCGGCTTAGGGAAGTGGAAGTGCTTATGCAGTCGGAGGCCTTGCTCATTTGCAACCCCAAACTTTGCGACGAAAAACGGGCAGTGCTCGAGGATTTGGTTTTCCGCTTCAATGCGGTAAGAGAAGCCGAAGGCAAGAAGTATATCATCCTGAACATTCTGAATACCAAAATTCCGGAAGTCTGCCGCCTGTTGCCGGGAATGAAAGCACCCACGGTAACGCCCCTGGCCGAAGAAGGTTGGTCTTCGGTACATTCGGTGATAGAAGAAAAACGCTTTTGGGAAATCATTGGCAAGCTCAAAGCCATCGGTGCTGAGGGTATTTTGGTAGTGCCCATAGAAAAAATGATTTTATAAACGGCCTTATGCAAATTATAAATTATCCCCCCGAATCGGCCTGGCCCGATTTGATGCGACGTCCTGACGAAGATAATTCCGCTCTTTTCGAGCAGGTGGCTGGCATGCTCGCAGAAATAAAGTTCAAGGGTGATGTCGCTGTCAGAGCATATTCGCTCAAATTTGACGGCTACACAGCGGATTCTTTTGAGCTGCAAGCAGAAGAAATAACAGCAGCCTGCCGGGAAGTCAATCCCAAACTAAAGCAAGCTATCCGGCAGGCGAAACGCAATATAGAAGCTTTTCACCAGGCCCAGGTTCAGGCTCCTGTCAGTCTTGAAGTACAGCCCGGTGTAAGTTGCTGGCAAAGTTCAGTCCCTATAGAGAATGTGGGATTGTACATTCCCGGCGGAACAGCTCCCTTGTTTTCTACCGTACTTATGCTGGCTGTGCCTGCTCAAATTGCAGGATGCAGAGAAATTGTGCTGTGTTCCCCTCCCGACAAAGAAGGAAGAATTCACCCCGCCATTGTGTATGCGGCTGATTTATGCGGTATAAAGCGAATCTTCAAAATAGGCGGAGTACAGGCTATTGGGTCTATGGCATACGGAACAGAAACAGTGCCCAAAGTGTATAAGATCTTTGGGCCCGGCAACCGCTACCTTACGGCAGCCAAGCAACTGGTCAGCCTCGAAGACACCGCTATAGATATGCCCGCAGGACCTTCGGAAGTGCTGGTAATGGCTGACGAAACCGCTGTGCCTGCTTTTGTGGCTGCCGATTTGTTGTCGCAGGCCGAGCATGGCAGCGACAGTCAGGTGATTTTACTGACGACTTCCTCTCATTTAGCCGAAGCCGTACTGAAGGAAAGTCAAATTCAGTGTGCGGCCTTGCCCCGGGCTGAATTTGCAATGAAAGCCCTGGAACATAGTAGGATTATCCTCTTAAAAGACCGGGCAGAAATCATGGATTTCAGTAACCAATACGCTCCGGAACACCTGATTATTTCCATGAAGGATTACCGGAGTCTGGCTGAGCGCGTGACTAACGCAGGATCTGTTTTTTTGGGCAATTACAGTCCCGAAAGCGCCGGAGATTATGCTTCGGGCACCAACCATACTCTTCCCACCAAGGCTTATGCCCGTGCATACAGCGGTTTGAACCTGGACAGTTTTAAGAAAAAAATCACCTTTCAGGAAATCAGTCGCGAAGGTTTACAGGCTTTGGGTCCGATCATCGAGCTTATGGCCGAAAACGAAGAGCTTATGGCTCATAAACAAGCCGTGAGCATACGTCTTAAACAAGATTAACTCAAACAAGCTATGTCAATGCTTCCTTTAGAACAATTGCTTCGTAAAAACATACTGCAGCTCAGGCCTTATTCTTGTGCGCGTAATGAGTTTCAGGGACAGGCCTCTGTTTATCTGGATGCCAACGAAAATCCCTACAATGCCCCCTACAATCGATATCCCGATCCTTTGCAACGAGAATTGAAGGATAGAATTGCAGCCATTAAGGGGCTGCGTCCGGGGCAAATTTTTTTGGGCAATGGTAGCGATGAATCCATCGATGTCCTGTTCAGGGCTTTTTGTGAACCCCGGGTAGACAATGTGGTGGCCATAGAGCCTACTTATGGTATGTACAAGGTTGCTGCCGATATCAACGATGTAACTTACCGCGAAGTCTTGCTTGACGAGAACTTCCAAATGGACGCCGAAAAGATCCTTGCTGCCTGTGACGAAAATACCAAGCTGATCTTTCTTTGCTCCCCCAACAACCCCACGGGCAATAGTCTGAACAGAGAGGAAGTCCTTAAATTGCTCGATCAGTTTGAGGGGCTGCTGGTGCTGGACGAGGCCTATATCGATTTTGCTTCTGAGCCTTCTATGATGAGCCGGCTGGATGAATATCCCTCTCTGGTTGTGCTGCAGACTTTTTCCAAAGCCTGGGGCAGTGCAGCCATCCGTCTGGGCATGGCTCTGGCATCAGAATCGATAGTGCAGGCCTTGAACAAGATTAAATACCCTTACAACATCAGTCTGCCCACTCAGCAGCAAGCTATGAAAATGTTGGATGCTGCTCCTGAAGTGCAGGAGTGGGTCGAAAGCATACGACAAGAGAGGGACAGACTTAGTAAAGCCCTGTCTGAACTCCGTTTGGTTAAACATATTTATCCCTCTGATGCCAATTTCTTGCTGCTCAGAGTTAGTGATGCCAACCGGCTTTACGCTGTTTTGGTAGAACAGGGCATCATTGTACGTAACCGGAATAATGTATCTTTGTGCCTGGGCTGTCTACGTATAACAGTAGGCACAGCCGGCGAAAACGACATCCTGCTTCAGGCCTTAAAAGCCATGGATTAAAACTTTGGATAAAGCCTCTGGATAAAGCCTTTGCCCGCAAAACAGGAATCTGATTGAACGCGTAAATAAATACCAATAATAAATTTTTGAAGCTCCCAAAATAGAATTCCAATGAAAAAAAGAGCCTTATTTATCGATCGGGACGGAACACTGATCGAAGAACCCCAACCCAGTCTGCAGGTGGATAATCTGGAGCAGCTGGTGTTTTTGCCCAAAGTGATTCGAAATTTATATTTTATACAACAAAAACTGGATTTTGAGTTCATTATGGTGTCCAACCAGGACGGACTGGGAACAGCTGCCTATCCGGCAGAAAATTTTGAAAAGGTGCAAAATAAATTATTGGAGATCCTGCAAAACGAAGGCATTTATTTTGACTCCATTCACATAGATCCCAGCCTTCCGGAACAAAATTCACCCGGCCGCAAACCGGGAACAGCTATGCTTAAATCGTACATGGACGGAAGCTATGATCTGGCTTCCTCTTTTGTGATCGGAGATCGGATTACGGATGTTCAATTAGCACATAATCTGGGCTGTAGGTGTCTATTGTTAAACGAAGACTTAAATCTTTCCGAATACAAGGATTACGCTGCCGGCTGTGTCCTACAAACCAGGGATTGGGATAAAATAAGCGCCTTTCTTTTTGCCGGTGAACGCAAAGTTTCCCTGGAGCGCAAGACCAAAGAAACAGATGTTAAGCTGGAACTCGATCTGGACGGAAGCGGTAAAACTGAGATCGACACCGGTATCAAATTTTTTGATCATATGCTGGAACAAATCGGCCGGCATTCTGGTTGTGATCTGAGCATAAAAGTCAGAGGAGATTTGGAGGTGGACGAACACCATACGGTAGAAGATACCGCGCTGGTTTTGGGTGAAGCATTGCGTCAGGCTCTGGGAGACAAACGCGGAATTGAACGTTACGGTTATTGTTTACCTATGGACGACAGTCTTTGCAACCTGGCCCTGGATTTCGGCGGCCGCCCCTGGCTGGTTTGGGACGTTGACTTTCGCAGAGAGAAGCTGGGAGAGCTCCCGACGGAGTTGATCTTTCACTTCTTCAAATCCTTGAGCGATAATGCCAAAATAAATCTGAATATCAAGGCTTTAGGAGACAACGAACACCACAAGTCAGAAAGCATATTTAAGGCATTCGCACTAGCGCTCAAAATGGCAATACGCAGGGATATTTATCGTTACGATTTGCCCAGCACCAAAGGCATGCTTTAATACTATTGTACAGTACTTTTGTGAAAAAATACTTATCTTTGATCTCTCCGGATCAATAAATTTAGGAAAAATGAAACATACTTTCTTCACTTTAGCCTTGCTTGCTCTTATCATTTGTCCTTTGTTTGCTCAAACTGCCAGCCTGGGTCAAGAGGCAAACAAACAACAAGAGCAGCTCTCCAGATTCCCCACAGAACTCGAAGTAAGTCTTTCTCCCCGTGATATAGTGTACGCCGTCAAGGACACGACTGTACTCAAAATGGATATATACCGTCCTGAGGCGCAGCAGAGTAAATTGCCCTGCCTGGTGTTTCTTTACGGAGGCGGTTTCAGTTCAGGCTCCAAAGACAAGAAGTCTACCGTGGAGTTTTGTCATCAGATGACAGAAAGAGGTTACGTAGTAGTCGCCATCAATTACCGCCACGGCATGGCCGGCGTCAAAGACAAGGGCTGCAAAAGGATCAGCAGCCTGGAACGGGCCATCGGTATGGCCGTAGAAGATTTGTATTCCGCAACCGACTATTTGCTCACCAATGCTTCAGCGATAGGCATAGATCCCTCAATAATAATGATCAGCGGCTCCAGCGCCGGCGCTGTTACCGTTTTACAGGCAGACTACGAGCTGTCCAATAAGTTTGAAAGGGCAGGTTTGCTGCCCGGGGACTTCAGTTACGCGGGCGTGATTGCTTTTGCCGGTGGTGTTTTCAGCCGCGAGGGCAGGCCCGATTACGAAAGGCAGCCTGCGCCCACTTTGTTTTTCCATGGCAAAGAAGATCGTATGGTCAAGTACAAATCCACCCGCTTTTTCAACATTGGATTTTTTGGCAGCCACGCCTTAACCAAGCGTTTCAAAAAGTTCGGTTTTCCTTATGTGACTTATCGTTTCGAGGATATGGGCCACGAAATGGCAGTGCTGCCCATGCAGCATCATTTGACTGAAATCAACAACTTCATAAACTCTTGTGTGCTTGAAGGAAATCATTGCAGAATCGACAGCACCTTTGTCGACCATGGATTGCCCCGGGCCGATTATGGCAGCTGGAATTTAAACCGTCTTTATCAGTAGTGTTTTATTCGAGCGGGCTCAGTGCAAGGTAAAAAAGATTGCAAACGCCCGATTTGGTGATTTCGTAATTGCCTGCTTCCAGGTTTTCCACCACAATAATTTTATCGTTGTCTTCGTCGGTGTAGGCTGTGCCGTTCAGCTTCATACTGGCTGCTTCGTTGGGGCCAAAAACCATAGTCAGCTTCATACTGCGGCTTAGCGCAAATTGAATGCTGGTGCTGCTTTCCATTTTGAGACATTCGGTGTAGCTTGTTCCCAGATAGCTGACTGTACCCTTGCTATCCGAATAATTACCTGTAATCGTAAAGAAATCGTTGGAGGCTCCTGCTGAGCGGCTAAAAGTACAGATTATTTCTCCGTCAAGGGGTTCTTCACCGGGATCTTCACCAGGGTCATCACCGGGGTCTTCGCCGGGGTCTTCGCCCGGGTCTTCGCCCGGATCCTCGTTGTTTTCCTGTCCGAAAATGCCCAGCAGGCTGCTCCTGTAATCTGCAATAGCAGCCTTGAGTGACTCATCAACAGCGTATGAAGCATCGTCGCTGGTGTTATTGAATGACCAGCTGAAATCTCCTCCGCCCATACGTCCGGCTCCCAGGGGGCCGCAGACAATTTCAGGCACAGTTTCGGCCGGGTGGGGGGTATAGGCGTACATGAGAGCAGTGTTGGTGTCGAAATTGTTGTAAGTATGGCTACCAACCAGGCTTTTGTAGCTAGCCGGCACGCTTTCCTCCCTGGCAGAGGCATGGTAGGCGTCAAAGCTGCCGGCAGACTCTGTGTGAGGAATGTACTGGAGATTTGGTGTTTCGGCAAAAATATTGGCAAAGCTTTTTATCATGCCACCTTCCTCGCCCGAAAAAGTGCCGTCGCCTGTGGCGT
>JAAZGQ010000249.1 GCA_012511135.1 Bacteroidales bacterium
CAGGGAAGTCTACTTCCTGCACAAAATGCTGGATATCCTTCAAAGAACTCAATTCTTTCCAGCGGGGCTGGTCTACTCCGATGCGGTCGAGCATGGCCGAGAACTTGTGGCGGTCTTCGGCGTTGTCAATGCTTTGGGCAGAGGTGCCCAGGATGGGGATATTTTGTTCGTCCAGCCTCAATGCTAAATTGTTGGGAATTTGTCCTCCGGTGGAAACGATAACTCCTTTGGGATTTTCGAGTTCCAGAATATCCATGACTCTTTCAAAACTCAGTTCGTCGAAATACAAGCGGTCGCACATATCGTAATCGGTCGATACGGTCTCGGGATTGTAATTGATCATCACCGAGCGCCAGCCTTCTTTTCGGATGGTGTTTAAAGCCTGAACGCCACACCAGTCGAATTCCACTGAACTGCCAATTCGGTAAGCCCCCGATCCCAGCACAACTATCGATTTGCCATCGTTTTCGTAGTTGATGTCGTGCTCAATGCCGCCGTAGGTAAGGTAGAGGTAATTGGTTTGTGCCGGATATTCAGCGGCCAGGGTATCGATTTGTTTAACAGAGGGCAATACGCCCAAGTCTTTTCTGTAATTTCTTATTTGGAGCAGGTGTTGCTCGTTCATCTGTTCCTTCCATAAGGCCCGGGCCAGTTGGAAATCGGAGAATCCCAAGACTTTGGCTTTGATCAAAAGCTCTTTGTCCAAGGCTATGTTTTCCCCGTTAAGGGGAGGATTCAGGGCTTCCAGCTCCTGAGCTGTATGCACTATTTTGAGTAATTTCTGTAGAAACCAGGGGTCAATTTTGGTGAGCTGGTGTATTTGTTCTACTGTGTAGCCGGCCCTGAAAGCTTTGCTGATGACAAAGATTCGTCGGTCGGTGGGTTCGCGCAGGGCTTTGTCAATGTCCGAAATTTGCAATTCTTTGTTTTCGACAAAACCGTGCATGCCCTGACCTATCATGCGCAAGCCTTTTTGGATGGACTCTTCGAAGGTTCTGCCTATGGCCATTACTTCGCCCACCGATTTCATGCTGCTGCCCAGCTCCCGGGCTACGCCCTGAAACTTACCCAAATCCCAGCGGGGAATTTTGCAGACAACGTAGTCCAGGGCTGGTTCAAAAAAGGCGGTAGTGGTTTTGGTAACAGAATTTTTGAGTTCAAATAAGCCATAACCCAGGCCCAGTTTGGCGGCCACAAAAGCCAGGGGGTAGCCTGTGGCTTTGGAGGCCAGGGCCGAGGAGCGACTCAGGCGGGCATTCACTTCTATTACGCGGTAGTCTTCGCTTTCGGGGTCGAAAGCGTATTGCACATTACATTCGCCTACGATGCCGATATGCCTGATGATGCGAATGGCCAGCTCCCGGAGTTTGTGGTATTCGGTGTTGGTGAGTGTTTGCGAAGGGGCGATGACTATGCTTTCGCCTGTATGGATACCCAGCGGGTCGAAGTTTTCCATGTTGCAGACAGTGATGCAATTGTCGTAACAGTCGCGTACTACTTCGTACTCAATTTCTTTCCAGCCTTTCAGACTTTTTTCGACTAGAATCTGATCGGAGAAGGCAAAGGCTTTTTCTGCCAATTGATCGAGCTCTTCTTGGTTTTCGCAAAATCCTGAGCCCAGGCCTCCCAGGGCGTAAGCTGCCCGGATGATGACGGGATAGCCCAGACTGGAAGCTGCCAGGCGAGCGTCTGCTATGCTGGAGACAGCCTGGCTTTTGATGGTTTTGACTTTGATCTCGTCCAGTTTGCGTACAAAGAGTTCTCTGTCTTCGGTTTCAATGATGGCCTGAAC
>JAAZGQ010000250.1 GCA_012511135.1 Bacteroidales bacterium
AAGATTGCAAATCCCTGCAGCCTGTTTCCGAAATAGGGGCACAAAGGCGTTACAGTTTTTATACCCTGGGCGGGCAATGTCTTTTTCAACGCATCTGGTCCGAATACGGCTACCACGATTTTGCAGTTGGGGCAGGAGCACCGGGACCTAATGCTTTTGTGCAGTGTTGGTCTATCTCGCCACATAGCTTCAGCGGTACTATTGAAGCTCTGTCCAGCGGGGTCTTATTTGATATTTGCGCTGTGCATGAGAATGCCTTGCGTTTTTCCAGGCCCGATCCGGCCAACGAAGGCTATAGCTACACAACAGCCAACTCTATGTTCTGGAACTCTACCGCAGCCATTATGTCCTGCCCCAAACCGGGTACAGCACAGAACTGGGCTTTTGGAGCCTGGGCTCAATTTTCCGGTAAAGGTTATTGGTACGAGGCAAACAGCCACATATCACCCTGGAGTTTGTTTTATGCTCAACTTGGGGACAGAAGAGGCAAAGATCTTCCGGGAGAAGCAAAACTGATCACATTGTCGCGAGGGGGAACCTCTTCCAGAGATGATGCCTTACGTGAAACCCTGGCAGCCCAAGAGCCTCTGATATTGCTTTGTGACTGGATTGATACTTTGTCTTTGAAAGAGCCCATCAGTCTTAACTACGACAGCAAAGACAGCAAACTTAGCAAAGCATGGCTGCAGGAGCCCTATATGACCGAAAAGAAATTGGAAAATTATCCGGCTCTGCAATTGAAGCAAGGCCTTTTGGTACGGGATGGAAAAATTCTGACCGGAGGCCGCTTCAATCCTATGTGGTGGAGAGGCAGCCTGCTGCCCAAAGAACAGCAGACTCCCCATATAACACGCTACGCTCTGGAGCCTGAAGCTTATCGTGTGGTCGACGATCTGGACCAAATGACCGATAACATGCAAAAAACCGGCATTTTAGTGGCTGACCATAACTATGGACTTTGGTACGACAGACGTCGGGACGATCACGAACGCACCAGCCGGATAGACGGTGAAGTCAGAGCTCCCTTTTATGAATTGCCTTTCGCCCGCAGCGGTCAGGGCAGAGCCTGGGACGGTTTAAGTCAATACGATCTGACTAAATGGAACAACTGGTATTGGAACCGCCTCAAGACTTATGCTGACTTGGCTGAACAAAAAGCTTTGGTGCTTTTTCATCAGCAGTATTTTCAGCATAACATTATCGAAGCAGGTGCCCACTGGGCCGATTTCCCCTGGCGATCTGCCAACAATGTAAATCAGACGGACTTTCCCGAGCCGGTACCTTACGCCGGCAACAAGAGGGTGTTTATGGCTGAACATTTTTACGATTTGAATCATCCTGTACGCAGAAGCCTGCACCGAAACTATATTCGAAAATGTCTGGATAATTTTGCCGGGAATTCTTCGGTCTTGCATTTTATCAGCGCCGAATTTACCGGCCCGCTGCATTTTGTTGAGTTTTGGTTTGATGTCATTGCCGAATGGGAAAAAGAAAGCGGCAAAAACGCGCTGATTGCTTTGAGTACTACCAAAGAGGTACAGGACGCCATTTTGAAGGATCCTGTCCGTTCAAAGCTGGTAGAAGTCATAGATATCCGGTATTGGTTTGTGGATGCCAATGGAAGAGAGTTTGCTCCAAAAGGAGGCTTGAATCTTGCTCCGAGGCAATTTCAACGCATCGAAAAACCGGCAAAAACCTCAGCAGATGAAGTCTACAATATGGTAAGCACCTACCGTCTGCACTATCCTGACAAGGCTGTTCTCTATTCGGCCGATTCTTATCCTGAATTTGCCTGGGCAGCTTTTATGGCCGGAGCTTCTCTTTGCGCTCTGCCCCAGGCTTTACCCGAAGACT
>JAAZGQ010000251.1 GCA_012511135.1 Bacteroidales bacterium
CGACATCTCATCAACCGCAGTATGCATAGCCTTGCAAACAGCTTCGGGCAGTGGCAGGCTGACATCGCCTATGCCCAGGCTGATGAGTTTTTTACCCGGATGCTCAAGCTTGTAGTTTTTTACGCGTTTAGCTATTTCACTAAAAAGATAATTGTTTTGCAGTGCTAAAAAATGTTCGTTGATTTTGATCATACTTTATTTATTCTATGTTGTTATAAGTCTATGCCTCCATTCACGAAAGATCTTGCCAGTTGGCAGGAAGGCTATCCTATGCCAGGCGTTTCAATCCAGTTCAATACTTCCCTCAAAGACCTTGGTTGCTCCTCCGGTCATCAGCACTTCCCGGCTTTGCGGATCGAGCGAGATTTCCAGTTCGCCACCCTCCATTTCGACTCTTAGCTTGTTGGCACATTTTCCTGCGGCAGAAGCTGCCACAGCACTGGCAGAAGCACCTGTGCCACAGGCCAGAGTAATGCCCGAACCTCTTTCCCAGACTCTCATACGCAAATGTTTTCGGGAAATGACTTGAACAAACTCCACATTGCTGCCCTCGCCAAAGAAGGGATGATTTTCGAGTAAAGGTCCGAGCCTGGGCAAGTCTATAAGGGCTAAATCCTTGACAAACACCACAAAATGCGGATTGCCAACAGCAACCATCCATCCGTTAAACAAGTCTCCATCAACCTCTAAAACAGCTTTTCCTTTTAACAAAGCTTGCCCCATATTAACACTGATCTTGCGGACTGTTCCCCCTTTTACCTCCAGACTCAGGTTTTTTATCCCGGACAAGGTTTCCAAAGTCAATTCCGTTTTTTGGCTGAGACCAGCCTCGTACACATATTTGCCTATGCATCTGGAGGCGTTGCCGCACATGGTGGCTTCAGAACCGTCTGCATTAAAAATGCGCATTTTGAAATCTGCAATCTCCGACGGGCAAATCAGAACCAGACCGTCGGCTCCTATGCCAAAATGAGGCCGACTCCATTGGATGGCCAGCTTTTCAGGATTTTGCAGGGGGTATTTTGCCGCATCAACATAAATATAGTCGTTTCCGGCTCCGTGCATTTTGGTAAATTCAATTGTTTTCATTGGCTGTAACTGTCTTGATGGACCCCTCTGACCGCTCTTCCGCTGGGGTCGTTCATATTGCGGAAGGCCGGATCCCAGGCAAGGGCTTCGGCCGTGGAGCAAGCCACGCTGGGCACGCTGGGTACTGTTAATGCTGCACACCGGCCGGGAAAAAACTCTTCGAACAGGCTGCGGTAATAGTATTCTTCTTTGCTTTTGGGCGTATTCAGCGGAAAACGTTCCGCTGCTGCTTCCATATCGCTATCGCTGATTTTGGAGGCTGTGAGCGCTTTAAGGGAATCTATCCAGCCGTAGCCCACACCATCAGAAAATTGTTCTTTTTGACGCCAGGCGATTTCCGGAGGCAGCATATCGGCAAAAGCTTCGCGCAGGATTTTTTTCTCTATCACATTTCCCGGTGCCATTTTAGCCTGGGGATTGATAGTCATGGCCAGGTCTAAAAATTCTTTATCAAGAAATGGCACCCGGCCTTCGACTCCCCAGGCTGCCAGGCTTTTGTTTGCCCTCAGGCAATCGTATAAATGGAGTTTGCTGATTTTACGTATAGTTTCTTCGTGAAAGGCACAGGCATCGGGCGCTTTATGAAAATACAGGTAACCCCCGAACACCTCATCGGCTCCTTCGCCGCTTAGCACCATTTTTATTCCCATACTTTTGATCACCCTGGCCAACAAAAACATGGGCGTGGAAGCTCTAATGGTAGTCACATCGTAGGTTTCGATGTGATAGATCACATCTCTGAGCGCATCTATTCCTTCCTGCACTGTATAATGGATTTCATGATGCACGGTTCCAATATGATCGGCTACCTTTCGGGCTGCCAGCAAATCGGGAGCTCCTTCCAGGCCAATGGCAAAAGAATGCAATCGAGGCCACCAGGCTTCCTGTGTGCTTTGGGTTTCGACCCGTTTGGCAGAAAATTTTTTGGCCACTGCCGAAATAATAGATGAATCCAGTCCTCCCGACAATAACACGCCGTAGGGCACATCGCTCATCAACTGGCGTTGCACGGCAGCCTCCAGTGCGACTTTCAAGTCCTGCACAGAGGCAGGATTCTCTTTTACTGTATCGTACGAACTCCAGTCTCGGCTGTACCAGGGCAACATCCTGCCTTCCTGGCTATAATAATAATGACCGGGCAAAAAGTTGGTATACTCGTCAGCATA
>JAAZGQ010000022.1 GCA_012511135.1 Bacteroidales bacterium
CGCAGTGCCGAAGGCAGCAACCTCACTGATCCGGATGGTTATGCCACTACCGGAGTTTTGAAATTCGATCCGGGTTGGAACACCTATTACGCCGAATCGGAAGAAGTAGCCATGGAGGAGGATATGGCTGCCATGCTGGTGCCATCGAATGCAGCTTTGGATTTCTACTGGGAGAACGACGGCCGGGCACTCAAAGATTATTACGGAGTCTGGGATAGTGTGCCCGACAACGTGTTGGTAAAGTTGCTCAACAACAATATGCTCAATTCCTTCAATGCTTCTGTTCCCAGTAAATTCGATAAGGTTACCAACGATGCCAACGATGCTATGGGACTGACTATAGCCGATGTGGATTGTTGTCTTATTGCCAACAACGGAGTTATCTATGTCACGAACAAGGTTTTTGGCCCGACCAGTTACATCTCGGTTTCCTTTCCGGCCTTGATTAACGAAAGCATGAGTATTATCAACTGGGCAGTGGAGCAATTGGAATTCTATGCCTATCTGAACTCTCAGGACAGTTATTACAGCTTTATCATACCGACCAATGCAGCTTTGAAGTATTATATTGATCCGGTTTCTTACGGCAACAGTAAAACCAAATTATTTGAATTCTATTACGATCCCAGCGAAACCGATGTCATCAACAGGGTAAAGGCTCATAAATTCACCATTGACCTGGCAACCTGGACCAAGTCCGATTCCACTTCGGCCACCAATGCCGAAATTCAAAACCGCCTCGACGATATGGTCGACAATCTGATTGTAATCGGCGACATCGGCGACGGACGCAGCTATTACAAAACCAAAGCCGGAGGAACCATCAAAATATGGGATGCCGACCTGGGTGAGGGAAAGATGAGAATTGCCGGAGGCTATCAGGTGGAACAAGATACTTTCGTGACCGTAAAAACCATTTATGATCAATCGGTTTCGGGCAACGGAAAGTCATATATCCTCGAAGATGCACCCTTGCTCAGTTCCAAAAAGTCTCTTTATGCCACATTGAAGGAAAAGCCCGAGTTCAAAGTGTTTTATGATCTGATGGAAGGTAGTGATTTCTTTGTGACTCAAATGAACAAACATGCCTGTGTGGACAGAAATTGCAATCTGTTCAACGCATTTAACTATACCGTCTATGTGCCTACCAACGAATCCTTACAGGCTTTACTGGACGATGGCACTTTACCAACCTGGGAAGAGTACGAGTTGGAAACCGATGCCGAAATCAAAAAAGCCATCAAGGATTCCATAGAGAGTTTCCTGAAGTACCACATCCAGGACAATTCGGTTTTTCTTGATAAGGCTGCTGTCAGCGGTAATTTTGAAACTTCTGCCATGAATCAGGAAACGGGCCGTTTCTACAAGTTGAGTGTCGAAGGTGACGGCATACAGGGATTGGTGCTTACTGATCTTCGGGGTAATCAGCGTAGAGTAGTACAGAGCGATGCCGGCCTGTATAATCTGATGGTCAGGGAGTACCTCTTTGACAATGCCGACAAGGAGAGAGCCACCAGTATTTTTGCTTCTTCCTATGCGTCTGTGCATCAAATAGACGGGCCTTTATTTTTTAAATAAGCTTTTAGCAGAGAATTAAAATGGCTTGTAATATCCTTTCTGTCGGATATTGCAAGCCATTACTTAATACTATAATTGCTTAAATGCCTTTGCCCAGTGCTATTGGTTTAAACGTAAATAGCAGGATTTTCAGATCCATCAGTAAAGATTGGTTTTTCAGGTAAATCAGGTCGTATTCCAGTCTTTCAACCATCTTTTCTACTGAATCGGCGTAGCCGTATTTAACCATGCCCAAAGAAGTAATGCCCGGTTTAACCCTGTATATGAGATGATAATGGGGAGCCCGCTCCACTATGCGTTCCATATAATAGCGCCTTTCGGGACGAGGGCCTACCAGAGACATGTCCGATTTGAGCACATTCCAAAGTTGAGGAAGTTCATCCAGTCGGTATCTGCGCATAAAGCGTCCAAAAGGAGTGATGCGCTCGTCGTTGAGCGACGAAAGCAAGGGCCCTTCCGGTTCCGATCGGGCATACATGGTTCTGAATTTGAGAATAGTAAAAGGCTTCATATCCTTACCCAGGCGTTCTTGCCTGTAAAGGACAGGACCTGCAGACTCCAAACGTATACGTAGTGACAAAAACAAAAAGAGTGGCGACAACACCAGCAGACCCAGTACAGAAACCAGGATGTCAGCACTGCGTTTAAGGATTTGTTCCCAGGGTTTTAACTCTACGGGGATTAAGTGTTTCAGGGGGACTCCCGGCAGTGAATAAAGTGTAATATTGGAAAACAAAAGGTCTTGCTTGTGTATGGTGGACAATATATCCAGGCGGTATACATAAAGCTTCTTCAACAATCCTTCGGTGTAATCGCTGTCCTGTTGATCTGTGGCCAGAATCAAGGCTTCGATATGCTGCTCGTCAATGATCGTCTTTAGTTCCTCAAGCCCCCCGAGCATCTCTTTGTCTGGCACTTCCTGTTCTTCGTAACCAAGGCGTACAAAACCTTTCAAAACGTAAGCAGAACCGTTTCTGGTTTGTTGCATTTGGCGACTCAGCTTGTTGGCTTCCCTTCCACTGCCTACAATAAGGACATTAATACCCAGCTTGCCCCCGGCGTGTAAATTGAGCAGTCTGGAGGTTTGTAAAAACCGAACGAACCAGGTGCAGAAAAAATGAATAAGGAAGAGGCCGGCAAACACTCTGTAATAGAGCGTATATTGTTCTGGATAATCGTTGATTATAACGACAAAAAAGATAATCAGAGAGCCGGCCAGGGTGCTAAACAAGGTGCTCAGCAAATCGGAGGTATGATTTTTTTGCCGGGGCTTGGCGTAATAGCCGAAATAAAAATAAATAATTAACCAGAACAGAGGCAGCCCCGCACTCATCAAATAGGCCTTGGTATTCATCAAAAAATCGTTCAGGCTGCTGAAATAAACGGTGGAACGTACCTCGTAAAAACGATAAATATTAAACAATTGCCAGGCTGCCAGAGTGGCGATGTAATCCAGTATGGCGTAGCGCAGTATGTATTTTTTATCTTTTTCCATATCAAGTAAATCCGGGTCAATGCTCCTTTTGTTCAGGGCCTTATTATTTTGATTTCTCCTCTGCTGCCCAGGCTTATAATCGACGAAGGCCGGGCTTTGCCTGCAGCTTCCTTGCGTCTGTAATTGACCACATAATCGACAGCTGAGATAATGTCGTCGGAGATTTCACTGAAACAGCCGGGTGCAGGCATTCCGGAGATATTGGCCGAAGTGGACACTATGGCTTTGCGAAAAGCCCTGCATAAACCTTGAGAAAAGGGTTCTTTGCTGATTCTGATAGCCACACTGCCGTCTTCGGCAATCAGGTTCTTTGCCAGGTTCTTGGCTCCCTGGTAGATGATAGTCAGAGGTTTATCGGACAACTCTATCAAATCCCAGGCCAGATCCGGAAGATCCTGAACATAGTAATCAAGTTTACCGGGATTGTCCAGGAGCACAATCATAGCTTTGTTTTCGGCTCTTTTCTTAATTGCATAGATTTTTTCGACAGCTTCAGGATTGCCGGCATCACAACCCAGACCCCAAATAGTATCGGTAGGGTAGAGGATAAGGCCTCCCTGCGCCAGGACCTCACTGGCTATGTTAATTTCCTCCTGCAAGCTCATGTTCTTTGCTCTGTTTTTATGTATAACGTTATGCACTACAAAGATAGTATCTAAATCTTGTTTATTAATAAAATTCACATTGAAACCAACAAGAATCAAGGAATAAAAGCTTAATTTTGTAAGATTATTTTTTAAAGCTGCGTAAAATGTTTTTTGTTCAGTTTTAAGAAATCCGAGAGAGCAAAAGAAAGAAAACAATATATTATATAATGAGCAAATGGAATTTATTAAGCTTAAGCCCCGAACAAGAAAAACAGAAAGAACAGTTAGCTGAAGAACTTGGTATTAGCCCGATATTGGCAAAGTTGTTAATACTAAGAGGAATAAGCAGCTTTAGTGAAGCGAAGAGATTTTTTAGACCTCAACTGAGTGATTTGCATGACCCCTTCCTGATGAAGGACATGGACAAGGCCATAGCAAGATTGAATCTGGGCATCGCGAACAAAGAAAAGATTCTGGTCTACGGGGATTATGATGTAGACGGAGCCACGGCAGTAGCTCTGGTTTATAAGTTTTTACGCCAATACAGTTTTAACATCGAATTTTACCTGCCCGATCGTTACACAGAGGGTTATGGTATTTCTTACCAGGGAATTGATTATGCTTTTGAGCATAAAATAAAACTGATTATTGTGCTGGATTGCGGCATTAAAGCCGTTGAAAAAGTAGCCTACGCCAAAAGCAAAGGGATAGATATCATTATTTGTGATCATCACAAACCCGACGAAGTTTTGCCTGATGCTGCAGCCGTACTGGATGCTAAACGTCCGGACTGCGAATACCCCTATAAGGAATTATCGGGTTGTGGAGTAGGGTTTAAACTGATGCAGGCATTTGCCCAAAACAACGGCATACCCATATCTGAATTATTGCCCCTGCTAGACCTGGTAGTGGTAAGCATAGCCTCTGACATTGTTCCCATCACGGGTGAGAACCGTATTCTGGCTTATCATGGTCTCAAGCAATTGAATTCCAATCCCAGTGTAGGCTTGAAAGCCATCTTGCAAATCAGCGGTTTGGCTGACAAAGAAATTACAGTAAGTGATATTGTGTTCAAAATCGGCCCAAGGCTCAACGCTTCCGGCCGCATACAGTCGGCCGGCGAAGCAGTGGAACTCCTGGTAACAAAAAATCTGCGTTTTGCCAAAGAGAAGAGTTTGCAAATTGACCAATACAATCAAACCCGCAAAGGCCTGGACAGAAACATGACCGAAGAAGCCAATGCCGCAGTTCTGGCTTGTGCCAATCTGGAAGACCGCAAAGGAATAGTAGTTTATAATGAGGAATGGCACAAAGGTGTAATTGGAATAGTAGCCTCCAGACTGTCGGAAGAGTATTATCGTCCGGCTGTAGTGTTGACCCGTTCGGATGATCTGGCTACCGGATCAGCCCGTTCCGTGCCTGGTTTTGACATTTACAAAGCCATAGATTCCTGTCGCGATTTATTGGAAAATTTCGGCGGCCATACTTATGCGGCCGGTTTGTCTATGAAAATGGAAAAAGTGGAGGAATTTACCCGGCGCTTTGAGCAATATGTGGCTGATACCATTTCACAGGAACAACTTACACCTACCATAGATATAGATGCCGAGATAAAGTTTCAGGAGATTACCCCTAAGTTTTTCAAGGTACTCAGGCAATTCAATCCCTACGGTCCGGACAACGAAAAACCGGTCTTTTGCACCCGAAGGGTCTTTGACTATGGCACCAGTCGCCTGGTTGGACGTGATCAGGAGCATCTCAAGCTTGAGCTGGTTGACAGCCATTCCGAAAATATCATGAATGGTATTGCTTTTGGCATGCATGCCCACAACGATCATGTCAAATCCTTCAATCCCTTTGATATTTGCTATAATATTGAAGAAAACAATTACAACGGAAACTCTTCTATACAGTTGTTTATCAGAGAAATAAAGGCTGTAGAAAAGTAAGGTTCTGTTTTGTTCAGACATTTTTCAGGCTGATAGAGGCTTATACCTCCGGCGCATCAAGTTTCTCCGAATAATGACCACATATCACGACATTCTGAGGCAGTATTGGGGCTATGAGGATTTCAGGGAATTGCAGCTCGAAATCATAGAATCGGTTGCTCAGGGCAGGGACACTTTAGGTCTTATGCCCACCGGTGGTGGTAAATCACTCACCTTTCAGGTTCCGGCCCTGGCGATGGAAGGCATTTGTCTGGTCATTACTCCTTTGATTGCTCTGATGCGTGACCAGGTAGAAAGGCTAAAGTCTATGGATATCCGGGCTGCCTGCCTGCATTCGGGCATGACTCAGCAGGAAATTCAGATTGTGCTTGACAACTGCTTGTACGGAGACTTTAAATTTCTATACGTATCCCCCGAAAGGCTGGGCAGTGATATCTTTTTGCAAAAAGCCCTCAACCTGCCTGTCAACCTGCTGGTAGTGGATGAGGCTCATTGTATTTCGCAATGGGGTTACGACTTCAGACCCTCATACCTTAACATTGCCCATGTCCGGGAGTATTTCCCTTCTGTACCTGTCCTTGCCCTTACGGCTACAGCTACCCCAGAGGTTGTGGACGATATACAGGAAAAATTGCATTTCGCTACACCCAATGTTTTTAAAGTCAGTTTCGAACGTAAGAATCTGGCCTACGTGGTCAGGGAGACTCAGGACAAGGAAAAAGCCCTGTTCCAAATTCTCAAGGGTGTAGCGGGGACTTCCATAGTATATGTGCGCAACAGGGCCAAGACCAAGCAAATCGCAGCTTTTCTCAAGGCTGAGGGCATAGAGGCAGCTCATTTTCATGCCGGACTTGATAACCAGACCAAACAAGAGCGCCAGGCAGCCTGGAAAAACGGAAGTTGCCGGGTAATTGTATCAACTAATGCTTTTGGCATGGGCATAGACAAGCCCGATGTGCGTTCTGTTATCCACATGGATTTGCCCGATTCGCTCGAAGCCTATTATCAGGAGGCAGGCCGTGCCGGCCGGGACGGGAAAAAAGCTTATGCGGTTTTGCTTTATCATAAATCAGACACCAGCCTGCTAAAGAAAAGGCTCAGCGATAACTTTCCCGAAAAAAAATACATCCTTAAGGTTTATGATGCACTGGGCAATTATTATCAGTTGGCTGTTGGTTCAGGTCAGGGAATGAGCTTCCCCTTCAATCTGCAGGATTTTTGCAGCAAATTTCGTTTGAATATGCTGCAGGCTCACAATGCTTTAAAAATACTGGAACTGGCCTCCTATCTGGAATTGACCGATGAGCAGGACAGTGCCTCCCGTGTGTATTTTCTGAACAACAGAGAAGATTTATATCATTTGCCAAACGCTGACAACAAAACAGATCGTATCCTGCAGGTTTTGTTGCGTTCCTATACCGGCTTGTTTTCTGATTTTGTGCGTATACAGGAAGAAGTGCTGGCTTCCAGATTGCAAATGACCAGAGAAGAAGTCTACGAGGGTTTGTTGTTTTTGTCCAGACAGGGAGTGATTCATTACATACCCCGAAAAAAGACTCCTTTTGTTTTTTACACTCAGGCCCGGGAAGAAATTGCACGTTTGCGCATAGGCCCCGAAGTTTACGAAGAACGCAAAAATCGATATTTAGAAAGAATCATCGCCATGCAGGCCTATGCTGCCGAGAATCAGCTGTGTCGCAGCAAAAGACTTCTGCATTATTTTGGCCAGAACCGGGTGTCCAATTGCAAACAATGCGATGTTTGTCTTAAGAAACAGCAGGAAGGCTTACGTCAATATGAATTTGAAGATATCAGCAAAGACATGCTAAAAGCACTGGATAACAATCATCCGGATCTGGAAGAATTGATAGACAGCCTGCCCTACGAAAAGCAAAAAAGCCTTAAAGTATTCAGGTTTCTCTGCGACAGAGGCGATATTATTCAGCAAGAGCATAAATTGTATCTCAAAACAGAATAATTATTTTTTTGCGAAAATAAATCGTTCTTTCTGTTGGAAATAAAAAAAAAGACTATATTTGCGCCGAATTATACAAGACACATGGCTACTCAGCTCTTTGCTTACACTTATTATTTTTACTTTAGCTGGACAAGTTAAGGGCGGGATAATATTGTATAAAAGATCTGAGCAGATAAAATAAAATGATAGCGATCCCGCCCAATTTGGGCGGGATTTTTTTGTTTATTAAAGTCAACAAGCATGCAAAAAGAAATTAAACCTGCCGATCGCCTGGAAGGAATGAGCGAATACTACTTTTCGTCCAAACTTCGCGAAGTCGCCATGCTCAACGCCCAGGGAAAAGATATAATCAGTCTGGCTATTGGCAGTCCCGATTTAATGCCCCAAGACGGAGTAATAGAAACTTTATGTGAAGAAGCCAGGCAAAAGACGGCTCACGGCTATCAGCCTAATATTGGCCGTAAAGAATTGCGTTCTGCTTTTGCCGAATGGTATAAGGAATGGTATGCCGTGGAGCTGGATCCTGACAGGGAGATTCTTTCCTTGATTGGTTCCAAAGAGGGAGTCATGCATGTTTCCATGACTTTTTTGAACCCTGGTGATGCTGTTCTGCTGCCCAATCCGGGCTATCCTACTTACCGGGCAGTTAGTAAATTGGTTCAGGCCGAAATCATAGAATATGAACTTGATGAGCAACATCAATGGCAACCCGATTTTGAAGCATTGGAAAAAATGGATCTGAGCCGGGTAAAACTCATGTGGGTGAATTACCCCCATATGCCTACCGGAGCTCCTGCTCAAAAAAGAACCTTCGAAAAACTGGGCGATTTCGGCCTTCGACATGGCATAATAATCTGCAACGACAATCCTTACAGTTTTATTTTGAACGATAAACCCTTGAGTATTTTGTCCATTCCCGGAGCCAAAGACTGTTGTCTGGAAATGAACTCCCTGAGCAAGTCGCACAATATGCCGGGTTGGCGTATAGGCATACTAGCCGCTAAGCCTGAATTTATTTCCTGGGTTATCAGGTTCAAAAGCCATGTAGATTCCGGCCAATTCCTGCCCATGCAACTGGCGGCGGTTAAAGCAATGCAATCTGACAGAAGCTGGTACGCCAAACAAAACAGGCAATACAGCTCACGCAGAGTTTTGATCGAAGAATTGATGTGTACTTTACATTGTACTTTTGACGCAAGTCAGCAGGGTATTTTCTTATGGGGCCGTATCCCCGAAACTTACGCCGATGCTGCTGAAATCTGCGATAAACTTTTGTACGAAGCCGGTGTTTTTATTGCGCCCGGTTTCATATTTGGAAGCAAAGGCAACAACTATATCCGGATTTCTCTTTGCAGCCCCGAAGATAAAATCAGAGAAGCACTGAAGCGGGTTCGCAAACACCTGAGCAAACAAGAACGCAACAGAGCAAAGAAATCAACAGCCCTTATTTGATCGTAATTATTCATTATATACTAAAATAATATGCAATTCAACAAACAATTATTTCCCGATCTTGATTTAACAAGACCCATTGTTATTTCCGGCCCATGCAGTGCCGAAACCCAGGAGCAGGTGCTCTCAACAGCCAGACAACTTTGCGAAAGAGGCATACGAATATTCCGGGCAGGTATCTGGAAACCCCGCACCAGACCAGGTGCTTTCGAAGGGGTAGGTAACAAGGGTCTTGCATGGCTCAAACTCGTCAAAGAACAGACCGGTATGTATACCTGTACCGAGGTGGCCTCTGCCCAACATGTGTACGAAGCTGTTAAGTATGGGGTAGACCTGCTGTGGATAGGAGCAAGAAGTACTGTCAATCCTTTTTTGATGCAGGAAATTGCCGATGCCGTTCAGGGGCTGGATATTCCTGTGCTGGTTAAAAATCCGGTCAATCCAGACCTGGAATTGTGGGTGGGAGCCATTGAGCGGCTATACAAAGCAGGAATCCGCAAGATGGGTGTTATTCACAGAGGTTTCAGTTCCTGGGACAAACAAATCTACCGCAATACTCCTCATTGGAATATTCCCATTGAATTGCGCCGGCGTTTCCCCGATTTGTTGATGTTTTGTGATCCCAGTCATATGGGAGGTAAACGTGAATTGATCTCTCCCTTGAGCCAGCAAGCCATGGATCTGAATTACGACGGTTTATTTATTGAAACACATTTTAAACCCGAAACGGCCCTGAGTGATGCTTGTCAGCAAATTACCCC
>JAAZGQ010000252.1 GCA_012511135.1 Bacteroidales bacterium
AACGAAAGCCCGGCTCTTGAGCCAGACTCGCCAGCACCGAAGCAATATATTGTTGCACCGAACCCGAGTTACAACCCGGGGCATTGGTCCAGGCTATGCCCCTTTGCTCACACCATTCCGTATCGATATGATCGTAACCTATAGTGGCGGTGGCGATCATTTTAACGGCAGAATGCTCCAGCAAGGCAGCATTGCATTTGGTTCGTGTACGGGTAATCAGGGCATCCGCCTCCTTCACTTCCAGAGGAGTAGTGCGGTCGCCGGGCAGGTAAACGACTTCAGTATAAGGTTCCAACGCACCTTTGAGGAAAGGAATCTTATGATCACAAACTATTTTCATTCCCTTAGTTGAATCTGTCCTTGTGTGCCCACAAACCCAAAGCCGGATTGGAAATATAGAAAATTTCTTCTCCGTCGGGCATTATGTTAATGCCGTCTTTCAACTGCTCCGGATTGTAGCGTTTCATCATTTCCTGCAAATCGCCGTAATTGAAGTAAACGCTTTCGATTTCCTCGCGGCTCAGGTGGCCGGGGCAATAAGTTATGGTAAAACGTCCTTCGCTTGATCCGTGGATCAGGTGAGAAGGAGCGCCCAGGTTGCTCCGCAGGTCTTCGTTTTCTTCTACGGCCTTGAGTATGGCGGGGGTGCCGGCATAGCCGTATTTGCGAATAAGTCCGTCTATGGTTTTGTCTTCGCCGAATTCCTTCAGGGCCGGAGCCAGTACGATCAATTCCGCTCCGTCGGCCAGGGCCATGCGGGTACGGTAAATGCTCTTGTTCCCCAGCCAGGTAGTTTTGAATTCCGATGGATCGAGCCAGACGACGCATTTGCGAATGGGTTTCTCCACCATCAGGAAATTGACTTCCATGGAGAGCTCGGCGGCTTTTTGGAAACATTCAAAATCGTCGCCGATAAATATTCCCCGAATCACCAGTTTGCCTTCTTCGTTTTTGGATACGACGGTCTGGATATAAATCAGGGGCAAATGTGCAATAAAGTTTTTGGAAGCGTATTCCAGCACTTTGCGCACCGGCGAATCGGCCCTGCCCATAAGACGTTCCATTCCGTAAGTGGCACCGATGTAGTGGCTTTTGTTGATGCCTTCGGATCCGCCGGTACCCACGAAAATATTCTTATTATAATTGGCCATGCCCACCACTTCGTGCGGTACCACCTGTCCTACGGACAAAAGCAAATCAAATTCCGGGTTCAGCAAGAGCTTGTTCACCTGGGCCGGCCAGGCGTAGTTCAGTTTGCCTTCGGATACTTCGTGCACGTAGGAAGCGGGTACTTCGCCTACGGTTACCACGTCGTTGCGCCAGTCGTGTACACGAAACAAGTCCAAAGGGATATTGCCAAACATGGTTTTTATTTCCTTTTCCGTCATCGGTACATGAGTTCCCAGGGCCGGCATCACATCGGTCAGGGCTTTTCCGTAATAATCCCAGGCCATTTCGGTAATCTGTCCGGCGAAGGAATGGAAGCGGGTAAAATCGGGTGGAAGACCCAATACCCGCTTTTTGGGGCCTAAACGCTCAAAAACCTCATACAGAATCTTCCTCAGTTCTTCCGGACCGATGCTGTCGTTTTTGGAGCCTCTGCTATAATACAACATACTAATAAATTTTAAATTTATACTCCGCCAAAAGCACTGTAGCCTCCATCAACCGGAATGATGACCCCGGTAACAAAAGAAGAAATATCGCTCAGCAAATACAACATGGCACCGATCAGGTCTTCGGGTTCGCCGTATTTTCCCATAGGGGTATTGGAAATAATCTTAAGCCCGCGGGGAGTAGCTTGTCCTGTTTTTTCGTCAGTAAGCAGGAAGCGGTTTTGATTGGTCAGGAAAAAGCCGGGAGCAATGGCATTGACGCGGATACCCACTTTGGCCAGGTGAACCGACATCCATTGGGTCAGGTTGTTGATAGAAGCCTTGGCAGCCGAATAAGCCGGAATCTTGGTCAGCGGACGATAAGCGTTCATCGAAGATATATTCAACACGCAACCTTTGCCGCTATCGAGCATATCCAGGGTAAAGACCATGGTGGGAAGCAAGGTGCCTTTGAAGTTAAGATCGTATACTCTCTGGAAACCCTCCATACCTAAACCATAAAAAGTTTTACTCAAATCGTTCAGGTCTTCTTTTTGCATTTGCTCAACGGCTGTGGTAGCCTTGGGAGAATTGCCTCCGGCTCC
>JAAZGQ010000253.1 GCA_012511135.1 Bacteroidales bacterium
ATTCTGGCTTTTGACGGTTGCCTGAACTTTTTTGCCGGTCCCTCCGATCCCAAATTCAGCGCTATGTTCAATTTTTACAATGTGCATTATGCCTATACCCACGTGGTGGGCACCAGCGGAGGCAATACCGACGACATGAGAGAAGCTCTGCAGCTTATGAGCCAGGGCCTGGATCCCGCGGGACTTGTTACGCATATCGGCGGCTTGAATGCCGTTATAGAGGCCACCCTGAACTTGCCCACTATTCCCGGAGGCAAAAAACTCATCTACAACCACATTGATCTTCCCCTGACGCCGATTACCGACTTTGCCCGCCTGGGCGAAAGTAATCCGGTATTCCGCAAACTGGCAGAAATCTGCGATAAGAACCAGGGATTGTGGAGTGTAGAGGCCGAAAGCTATCTTTTGGAAAATTGCAAAAGTCATTTAAAACAATAATTCCTGTCTGATGAAACACTCCAGCCTGATTTTACTGGCATTGTTCAGCCTGTTCAGTCTGTTCAGCCTGAAAGCCTTTTCAGAACGAATTGTACGCATTGAAGGCCAGGAACTGCAGCAAGCAGTCAGCCGTATCAGCTTCAGGGGCGACACCGCCATACTGCATTTTAGCGAGGGAGACAGCCTGGATACCCCCTGCCTCTTGCTGGCTATTGAATTTACGGACGAAAGCGGACTTTCCCCGCTGCAAAACAGCCGGGTTTTACTGGCCCGAAATCCTGTCAAAGAAAGCCTGGTGCTCGAAAATCTCGAAGTCGGCAGCAGCCTGCTTTTGTACGATAGCGAAGGCCGTCTGATCAAAAAACAACAAGCTCATGCAAGCTCGGAACAAATAGATCTGAGCGGCCTGCCCGCAGCTGTCTATCTGCTCAGGACGGGCAAACACCTGATTCGTTTTGTCAAGCAATAAATAGGTAAATAATGAAGAATAAACTGATTATAGCTCTGCTAATCTTTGTTTTGCCGGGATTAAACGCCAAAACCAAATTGCGTGTCGATCTGAACAAAGACAGTGTGGAGCAATTCAGCCTCGAACAAGTCGAAACCATAGTATTTGGCGACGAAAATCATTTCAGCATACACTTTAAGCAGGGAGACAGCCTGCATTACCCGGGCACTGCCAGGGGTATTCAATTTGTACAGGAAGCAGATTCCGGCGCGATAAACATCCTCCAAACCGAAGGCTGGCTCGAAGCAGCTTCTGTCAGCTGGGAACTTCTTGATTCTGCCGCATCCTACCGGGTTTATTGTAAATCAAGCCAGGAGAATGCTGAGTATTTCCCGCTGGATGCTTCGCTCATCCGCAATTACGGCAGCTACGGCAGAGCCGATGCCCTGGGATTGACAGCCGGCTATTATCGTTTCAAAATCATTCCCCTGGGCCCTCAAGGCAATGAGATGACAGCTTACGCTGCTGAATCAGGCCTGACAGAGGTGAGCGCCCACGACCGCAGCGGCTTTGCCCATTTTGGCTCGTTAGAGAGCCCTGGGGCATACCAAGCCGACGGCAGCCTCAAAGAAAATGCAGTAGTGTTTTACATTAGCAAAGACAATTGCAACACCATCACTCATAATGTAATTGTAGATTCCAATGGGAAAACCGAATTGCGCACCGGCATTGGAAATATTTTACAGGGCAAACAAAAAGGCCACGATGCCACACCCTGGGCGGTTCGTTTTATTGGAACGATCCGTAGCGAAGACTTTAACGCTGATCAACTACTGAGCGATCAGGATGGCCTGCAGCTGAAAAGCGATGCCGGAGCTTCTCCAATGAATGTCACACTGGAAGGCGTTGGTAACGATGCCACCGCTTATGGCTGGGGCATCACTTTATACAGGGGCAGCAGTATGGAAGTCCGCAATCTGGGGCTGATGAATTTTCAGGAAGACGGCATCTCCATCAAAAGCAGCCAACATGTCTGGGTGCATCATTGCGATATTTTTTACGGCAGTCCCGGCAGTGATTCCGATCAAAACAAGGGCGACGGTTCCCTCGATCTCAAAGACGATTGCCAATACGCCACTTTTGCCTACAATCATTTCTGGGATGCAGGCAAAGCTTCGCTGTGCGGCATGACCAGCGAGTCGGGCGAAAACTGGATTAGCTATCACCACAACTGGTTTGATCATTCCGATTCCAGACATCCCCGGGTACGAGTTATGTCGGTGCATGTCTATAACAATTATTACGACGGGGTTGCCAAATACGGAGTCGGTGCCACAATGGGATCCAGCGTTTTTGTTGAAGCCAATTATTTTCGCAATACCAACCGGCCTATGATGATTTCCCTGCAGGGGACAGACGCCACAGGCGACGGCACTTTTTCGGGCGAGGAAGGTGGCATGATAAAAAGCTTTGCCAATATTTTTGCCGAAACACCAAATCTCCAGTACATTCCTCACACAGAGTCTGCCGGCAGCTTTGACGC
>JAAZGQ010000254.1 GCA_012511135.1 Bacteroidales bacterium
ATCCGGGGCATTGTTTCTCAGGGCATGGTACTCTACGCCGAAAACGACCAAAAAAGATTTGCCCTGGTTCAACCCCAGGCCGACAAAACAACGCCCAACGGAAGCATCATCTGTTAAGGCCGGATCACCTGGAGAGCAACTGACCGGTTGTTGATAAGACAGTAGATGCATCGATAAAACAAAAAAAAATGAAAGACCAATTCAATATTTATTCTTCCGACTCTCAGGCCAGCAAGGTTGAGCTCTTAAGACCGGAAGAATTTGATTTTGAAGCCTATGCCGATTACGAAGCCCAATTAAATCAAAGCTGCAAAAAGTTTTGGGAAGCCAAATCAGGCGTTATGGTCTACCGTCGTATGCGGGTAAAGGAAGTTTTTGCCGAAGACAGCGCTGTTATGCAGAAATCGCTGCAGTGGCAGCTGGGAGCCTTGCAACAAAGCATGGCCTACAAAGCCGATATTCCCAATTTCCTGGAACCCTGGTACGGCATAGGTACCATCGCTTCGGCTTATGGTTTCGGCTATCGCTGGGAACAAGGCCAGGCACCGGCCCTGGACGGTAAATTTGAGCAGCTGGAACATTTGCTTCAAGCCGATTTCAAACCGGTGGCCCAAACAGCCATTGGCAGGCACAGCCTGGAAATGACCGAATACTTTCTGGACCAGACCCGGGGACGTCTGCCACTGTCCTGGTGCGATGTCCAGTCCCCCCTGAATATCCTGTGCAACCTGGTCGATTCCAACATGCTGTTTCCGGAATTCTACCTGAATCCGGAAGCAGTGGAACAAGCCCTGGATCAAATCACCGATTTACTAATCGAATTTACCCACCTTCAAAGCAAACTCATCGGCCCGGCCTTAGCCAAACCCGGTCACGGTTTTGCTTCGAGCAGATTTTTTGAAGGATTTGGTATGAGCGACGACAACATCGTGATGCTGCCGCCTGATCTCTACCTTGATTTTGCCCTGCCCAGAATGATCAGGGCCGGCCAGCCCTTTGGAGGTCCGGTCTTTCATTCCTGCGGCAATTGGTCGGACAAAAAAGAAGACATCGCCGGCATAAGCTCACTCAAGATGGCCGACGGTGCTTTCTCCAAAGCTACCGACCCCGACGCCAATCCCTGTGATGGTTTTGCCTCTGCCTTTGCCCATACAGGCATTGTCCTGAATGCCCGCATTGTCGGCGACCTGGAAACCCTGGGTCAAAAAGTAAAACAGCTTTGGGCCCCGGGCATGAAACTCATAGTGGTCACCTACTGCGAAAGTCCGCAGGAACAAGCTGCCGCTTACGATTTAATTCATGAGATTTGCCGGGAATAAACTCAAAATCCACATATCATACCCCGGCCGCCTTTTCAAAACACCAACAGATCCTCATAAAAACTTATTGCTCAATCAAAAAGAGGAAGTTTGGTAAAAACAGGGTTTTCTGATTTTAACAGTCACAGCTCATTGTTCAACAAAAAAGAGGGTGCCTCCGAGAGACACCCTCTTTTGATTAGAAGCATTATTGCTTATGCCTATCTGGCATAAATAATGATCTTTTTGGTTTCGATGGCACCGTCTTCGTAAACAGTGCGTTCAATATTGATGCCTACACCGGGTTCAAGCAACCTGATGCCGTTCAAATCGTAATAGCTGCGCGAAACAACTACTCTGTCAAGGGATACTC
>JAAZGQ010000255.1 GCA_012511135.1 Bacteroidales bacterium
AATGCCCCAGACATTGCTGAAGGTAACGTTCAGAGCCATCAGAATACTCCAGGAGAAAGCCAGCATAATGGTATTTCCGGCCAGAAAACTTTTACCGACGGATAAGCCAAAGAACTGGGAATACCAAAGCAAGCCGGCCAAAGCACAGAAGAATAGGTTATTAACCCATACTTTCCCGGTATTCGAAGTATAATCTTTGAAGCTCTTATTTTTGGCGTTTTGCGACAAACAATATACGGCATTGGTAAAAAAGCCGCCCAAGGTGACCATCAGAGTAGCCGGAAGGGTTGCAAATAAATCGCTGGCTCCTATGCTTTTGGCCGCATCCGCAATGGGCTGTCCAGCACTGAGTCCCAGAGCAAAACAAGCGCTCATCACACCGGCAAGCAAAGCCACCAACAAACCTTTGGTCAAGGCAAAATCCTTAATGGCAGCTTTCTTTTGCTCATCGGTCATGTTTTTGGAGCGCAAGCCACCGGCAAAACCAATTACAGCAATACCGGCCAGGGTTATAGAAACTCCCAGCAAAAGGATCAGGCCAGGCCCGTGAAACAAATCCTGTTTGTCAAAAAACAAAGCCGGGATCAAAGTTCCAAAAGCTGAGCAAGTACCCAGGGCGATGGATTGTCCAAGGGCAACGCCCAGATAACGCATGCTCAATCCGAAGGTAAGTCCCCCTACACCCCAAAGGGCGCCAAAGCCCATTGCTTTCCATGAAGCTGCTGAATCAACACTCAACAAGGCCCCAAGAGAAGATCCTTCGGGCACTGCCAGTAAAGCTCCCAAAAAAGGAAAAACCAACCAGGCGAAGAGTCCCTGTACCAGCCAAAAACTCTCCCATGACCAATTTTTGACTTTGTTTATGGGCACATAGGAACTGGACTGCCCAAAGCTACCGACAGCTATTACCAATAAACCGATAAGTGTGTTCATAGTCAACGCTTAGAGGTTACGTCTTTTTCGTATTGTTGAATTTGAGGAATGAAATCTTCGCCCACCGGAACATTGTTCTTAAGACAAAAATAATCCCAAACGGCATTCCAGGGCAAACCTTTGCATTCTTCGAGCAAAGCCAGACGTTCAAAACCTTGTTCACTGGTTTCGTATTTTCTCAGAATTTCGATAGGTTCGAGTAAGGCATTCAGGAAGCATTTTTGAGTAGCCCGGGTACCAATAACATAGGCACCGATGCGGTTGATGGAACCATCGAAATAATCCAGTCCAATGTTAACACGATTCAGTGCATTGGCGCGTACAATTTCTTTGGCCAGGTCCAGGGTATCGTCGCTCATAAGTGTCACATGGTCTGAATCCCAGCGGATCGGACGGGAAACGTGCAACATTATTTCCGGGGTGAATAACAGCAGGCAGGAAATCTTGTCGGCTATGCTTTCGGTCAGATGAAAGTGACCGGTATCGAGGGTTACAATCTTTTGATTTTTAACACCATAACCCAAATAGAAATCGTATGAACCCACAGTATAGGCTTCTGCACCAATACCAAACAATTTGGCCTCGATACAATCCTTCATGTTATCGTATTTCTGCTCAAAAATTTCATCCAGCGATTGCTCCAGAATACGGCGATATTCCAGGCGTTTAACGGTCATATCTTTTGATCCGTCATGAATCCAGAGATTCATCACACAGGGAGAACCCTGATAAACACCCATGGCCTCAGCAATAGCCCGGCAACGCTTGGTATGTTCAATCCA